>CALAPG010000001.1 GCA_937889485.1 uncultured Moraxella sp.
ACGCACCCGTGTGGGGTGCGACGTCATTGACCGCCGCGCCTGTTTTAACTGTTTGTTTCAATCCACGCACCCGTGTGGGGTGCGACTTTAATGTATTCTTGGTCGTTTGTACCTGTGCGAAAATCCCATGTTACCGCTAGATTGCCGTTATCATCTTTAAAATTTGGATTGCCGCTATCGTCAAGTAATGGCGTATCGTCAAGATAGATAGATTTTGCCCCGTTGGCTAGTCCGCTAATCTCACCCTCGGACAAGCCATACAAGATTTTAAGATAACTGATAGATGCAGCACTGTCTTTGGCAATCACTGGTTGTCGTTGTTGCTGTTGCCCTGCCTTTGCGCCTTTAATCATCTCTTACCCCTACATTGCATCTTCTGCGTAAATGCCGCCACTTGCGTAAAATCCGCCAATCTCGCGCTCACCGTAGAGTATCGGCACTGGATTGCCCTGCGATACGGTAGTGACTGCACTACCAAACCCTTTATTTGCTTTATTGCCATCGGGGTCTTGATTGCTCATATCAACCGTTGGCATGAGTAGCCCAGCCACACCACCTACAAACATCCCAATCCCTGCGCCGATGAGTGCTGCGCCTGTTGCTGTTGTTGAGCCAAACGTAAACGCACCCACGCCTATCAATACTGCACCCGCCACCACTTGCAGCCAGTTAAAAGAATCGCCGCCACTGCCCACAATGCGCGGTACGATATGGATAACATCAGTATCGGTTACGTTATCAATATCGTTTTCGGTGATATTTTTTCGCCCTAAAAATACCGCAAACTTTAAGCCTAGCTTGTCGCTCTCTAACATAAAGAGTTTAAACTCTGCGTTTTGGCAAGCAATCGCATGGGTAGCTTCACGCGCTGTTTGTACGTCAAGTTTAAAAAACTGCCCAAATTCTTTACCCAAGATGCCATGCAGCTTAATCATTTTCACAAATAGTCCTTATGTCGCAGATACACGACAGCACGTTTAGCCCACATTTCGCCCCATATTTCACGCACACTAAGCCGCCCGTATGGGTGATGTAAAATGATATTGTCACCCACGACACTAGGCGTTTGCTCGCTGGTAAGCTGCCCATCACCTAGATAGATGACGGCATGGTTAACGTGTTCGGTGCGACCTACGCGGCATAAAATGGCGTCATGTTTTTGTAGCGGTGTGATAGTCGGGTCAATCTCAATAAAGCCCTCTTTTTTAAAGTTATCAAGATATAGACTAGGATTGTCTTTTAACTCCCACCATAAATCATCACGTACATAATCGCTAAGTCTAATATCACACTCACGATGATAATAATCGCGGCATAAACTATAGCAATCTTGTAGCCCATGGTAATACTCTCGCCCTAGTAGCGGTGCTGTGTAATCGGTAGGTTGATGGATAGCAAAATCACCCTGCGGATAACCGACAATCACCCACGGCAAGCCATGTAATGCCATTTGCGCTTTATCGACATCACTTGCCATGCTTGAGCCATCGGGGTGGCTATGCACGATAGCGACAATCTCACCTTGCTCGCTCGCTGCTACATAGTCCTGTGGACTGATAGCAAACTGGCTATCAATAGTCGATTGATTAGTACAAGGGATATAATTGCCAGCGACAATCAAACCGCAGCACTCTCGCGGATATTCAGATTCTGCGTGTTTTAATATCGCTGTTTTGAGTTTTTTAGTAAGTTTCATTTTTAGCCCGATAGTTGAGAACTCGGAAATCCGCCAAACGGCAATGGGTTGTTTTCGCCAAATCTGATTTTGCAAGATTGGATAGTACCGCCACATTTATCAAGTGCAGGGTTGTTGGTAGGCTCGTTTCGCTCGGTGAACATTGCGCTACCCATGTATGAGCATTCCTCTTTGCGATACCGCCCTGTAACGCACCAGTGGCAGTAATTGGTGATTTCTCGACATGGGATTTTTGCGCCTTCAAAGTCCACGGGGTTTGACAACTCGAACGACACTTGGCTGTGGT
>CALAPG010000002.1 GCA_937889485.1 uncultured Moraxella sp.
ATCACGGTGCGGGTATTATCCGCCGTGCCCATCAAAAACTCAGGGTTACGGTCGCCATGCTGCTCGACCAGTACCCGCACGGTCTGACCCACCATGCCTTGGGTTTTTGCTAGGGTTGAGTCGATGATGACTTGCTGAAACTCGGCAAGACGCGCTTTTTTGGTCGCCATGTCAATATTATCGGGCAAATCGGATGCGGGCGTACCAGGGCGTTTGGAATAAATAAAACTGTATGAGTGGTCAAAGTCCAAGTCTTTGGCAAGGTTTAAGGTCGCCTTAAAGTCTTCATCAGTCTCATTGGGAAAACCAATAATAAAATCACTTGATAGATACATATCAGGACGTACCGCGCGCAGCTTGCGAATTTGCTCAATATAAATATCAATGGTGTGGTTACGCTTCATGGCGGCTAAAATCGCATTGGAGCCACTTTGTACAGGTAGGTGTAGGTGTGATACCAATTTTGGGATTTTGGCATACGCTTCAATGATATCATCGCTAAACTCGAGCGGATGGCTGGTGGTGTAGCGAATACGCGCAATGCCGTCAACGTGTGCCACGTAATGCAGCAATTCACTAAAACGGCAAATCGTGCCATCGTGTTTTTCGCCGCGGTAGCCGTTGACATTTTGCCCAAGTAAGGTGATTTCACGCACCCCTTGGCTGGCAAGGCTATCAATCTCGGCAAGTACGTCATCTAGGGGTCGCGAGATTTCTTCGCCGCGGGTGTAGGGCACCACGCAAAATGAGCAGTATTTTGAGCAGCCTTCCATAATGGAAACAAACGCTTTAAAGCCTTCTACTTTGGGCTCGGGTAAAAAGTCGAATTTTTCAATACTTGGGAAAGACACATCCACCACGCCAATGCGGTTTTTGGGTTTAATAGCCTGCTGCTGGGTGGACTGGTCATATAACTCGGGCAAGCGGTGCAAGGTTTGCGGCCCAAACACCATATCCACATGGGGGGCACGTGCTTGAATATTATCGCCTTCTTGCGATGCCACGCACCCGCCCACCCCAATCACCAAGTTGGGATTTTTTTCTTTGAGTTTTTTCCAGCGCCCCAGTTCTGAGAAGACTTTTTCTTGGGCTTTTTCGCGGATGGAGCAAGTATTCATGAGCAGCACATCGGCTTCTTCGGGGTTATCGGTGAGTACCATGCCATGCGAGTCGCCCAGTACGTCTGCCATTTTTTCAGAGTCGTACACATTCATCTGACAGCCTTGGGTGGCGATAAACACTTTTTTGGTGGGGGTGTCTGTTAGCGGCTGAGAAATTGGGGTGGATAAAGCCGCGTTTGCTACGTTAGGTGTGGGGTCAGTTTTTGGGTCAAAAGTGCCGACAGTCATCAGAGTACCTAAATGATTTAACTAAAAATTAACCGTATATTATAGCAAAAATTCATTTTATATGGGGCAAAACTCACGTGGATTATCGGCGCCATTCCTCAAAAAAAGTGAAAGCGGATAGTCACCAACAACATATTGATACAAATCATTGAGAATTAGGTAAATTTTTTTGTAGCAACAACCGTTATAATCTCACCATTCACTTTCTTTTAGTACCAGTTATTGGTCTGTTATTAGACTATCATTGGGCGCTACTATTATATTATGACAGTTAATTAGGAAAATTTGCATCGTATGAACTACCACAAACTCTCAATGATTACCTTTTCTTGCATGGCAGTATTGGCACAATCTGCTTGTGCAGAGAGTTATCAGCTCATTGGCACGCCAAGCAGTGCAGACCGCTATTTTAACCAAGCTGAGCGCGATGCTAGCCGCGGTAATATGGCACAAATGGCAAATTATCAGCAGCAGATGGCAGCGGGTAGTTTGGCAATGTATCCTGAGTACTGGCAGCTTAATAAAAATATTGATAGCCAAACCCCCGCCACGGTTATTAGTTTTGCCAGTCGTTACCCAAACACAGTGATGGCAGAAAAACTTGCCGCAGATTATGCCGAAGCCAAAGCGCGGGTAGGTGAGTATGATGCGGTAAGACAAGTAGCAAGCTACGTCACCAACCCTGATGCCAGTGAGGCGTGTGCCCTTGCTTTGGGCTTTAATCATGGCGGCGACAGTATGCGCGCGTATGTCGAAAAAGCCAACGTCTGGCTTAATACCGACAAAAAACTGCCGCAGCTTTGCCAGCAGCTAGCCACCGAACTCAACAGCAACCCTATGACCAGCAATGACGACCGTGAACAGCGTTTGTATCGCATGCTGAGAACAGGCAATAACGGCGATATCGTGCAATTAGCCAGTCGCTTGGGAGTGGCGATAAGTTATAATCAGCTCATGAGTGTGAGCAGTAACCCTAACACATTTTTTAGCCAACTTAACACGCTGCCTACCACGGCAACCAATCGCTATTTGTATTTGTATGGGCTTGGTCAACTTGCCAAAAAATCGGTCAATGAAGCTGCCATGCAGCTCAATTATGATATTGGGCGCTCACCCCAATTTTTTGATACCAAAACCCGACAATATGCCTACCGCACCCTTGGCGTGGCACGGATGAATGTCAATACTGACCAAGGTTTTAGCACTGAGGCGGTGGATTGGATGCAAAAAAGTGTGGGCGTGCCTTTTAACTTTGAAGAAGCCGAAGACTATGCGCAAGCCGCCATACGGTTTGGTCGCTGGCAAGACGTGGTGCAAGCCGTTGGCGCCATGGATTACAAAACCCAACAGCAGCCCATTTGGCAATATTGGCTTGCCAAATCTTATAAAATGGGGGGCGACAATGCCCAGCGCCAACAAGCTAACCAAATTTTTAGCCAACTGGCGCGCAGCACAGATTATTATGGACTCTTGGCAAAAGACCAGATTGGACAACGCTTTGACCAACTACCTAGCACACTCGCACCTGCAAACAGTGACTACACAAGGCTTGCCCAAGACAGCGCATTTAACCGCGCCTTTACCCTCTACAACCTATCTGCCAACCCCACCTACACCAATCGGGAATGGAATTGGGCGGTCAAACAAGCCCGTGACCGTGGTGACAACTCAATGATTGTAGCGGCTGCAAAAACAGCCACCGATCTTGGTTGGTATGATCGCGCTATTTATGCGCTTGAAACCACCAAAACCATCCCAAACTCTGCCTTGGCATTTCCCATGCCGCACCAATCTAGCGTGGTGCAATACAGCCGCCAAGCTGGTATTGACCCTGCTTGGGCATATGGTATCATGCGCCAAGAAAGCCGCTTTAATGTGGGCGCAAAATCGGGGGTCGGCGCAGGGGGACTTATGCAAATCATGCCTGCCACCGCACAATATATTGCGCGCAAACTTGGCGAGAGCTATAGCCCCACGCGCGTTGCAACAGGGGACACCAATATTCGCTACGGCACCTATTATATGGGCGATATCTTAAATAAACTTGGTGGGCAGCCCGTGCTTGCTACCGCAGGCTACAATGCAGGCCCCAATAAGGCAAAAACTTGGCAGCCAGACAATGGCAGCCTAGCCGCTGATCAATACGTCGAGTCTATTCCCTACCCAGAAACCCGTGACTACGTCAAGGCCGTTATGGAAAATGCCACCAACTACGGCGTACTACTCAATAGCAGTCACCCTTCTATTAGTGAAAGAATGGGTGTGATCCCCAGCAAATATTAACCAAGCTGATTAAACAAGCCGATGAAAAGGTAATAAAACCCAATAAATAAATGTTGATTAAATAATAAACAAAAACCATCAAAAATGTTGCTTTATGGTAGTCAATAGGTTTACAAATCCCTACTAAGTTAGTAAGATTTAAAAAATGTTGCCAGCGCAATTGGGTGAACGTGCAAAGTTATGCACACAAACTCATCCAATGACGCGGGCAACATTGCAACTGAGTTGCTACTAACCTGTGTCAAGATACGCGCGCGGCGTCACCCTTATATTTAGTGGGTGGCGAAAAATAGCCCAATCCACCCAGCGTAGAGGGCCTTTCTTGTTCCTATATTGGTTTTGTTGTTATGCTTTCAATTTTTTGCCCACGATTAGCTGGCTTTGCAAGGTTAGCTTATCACACCCTTGATCGATGTTTACGCCATTTTATTGTTTGTCATGATTTGGCAAATTTTTCACCCAAATCATTAAAAATAATAGGGATGGGCATAAGCGTGCTTGCAATGCCAGTCGCCCATGCAGACAGCGTACTAGGAATTGAGCTATCACCTATTACCTGTAAACTAAACCCCCAGATGGCAAGCCTTCGGCAATGTATTGAAGGCAATCCCATGACTGTCAATTTTTATCGTGTCTATCATCAACCTTGTACCAATAGCCGCTACACAGTAAGTCCACTACAAGAAAGCATCACCGCCAAAATCATTCCAGACCCCAATGTTAGACGCAATATCTGGCAGCAATATGGGCGCTGTAGTGGCATGAGTGCCCCCGCGTATTTTCGCCAAATAACCACATTGGCAAGCCAATTAAAACTCCCCAAAGAGCTGAGCAGTGGGCGTAGTTATCGTTTTACCGCTTCGGGATTTACCCGTCAACTTATCACCTTGAATACAGGGTTGCTACCGCGCTCGGTCAATCTTTTTTGTCAGCGCAACAGTAGCGGGCAGGCGGTATTGACCTACATCAATGTGTGTTATGCCAATAATGGGCGTTTTGGGCAGTGTACTACCCAATCAAACGCATGTCCTAGCCAGTTTTTGATAGATGGCAACTATTAACTTACTTAACCTATCGCCAATGCTCAAATGCTGTAGAAAATTATAACGCTGCTTATGGTCTTTGAAGGTTACAAGTGATAAACTAGCAAGGATTTTTACTTTACTTAAGTATGGCTACTTTATCCATTGCCCTGCATGTGGCAAAGGATCTAGTATTAATCATCATAGGAGCTTTATAATGAAACAGCCTGTTCGTGTTGCGGTGACTGGTGCTGCTGGTCAAATTAGTTACTCATTGTTATTTCGCATTGCATCTGGTGATATGTTGGGCAAAGACCAACCCGTTATTCTACAATTATTAGAAATCACCCCAGCCCTAGAAGCCCTAAAAGGCGTTGTGATGGAACTTGAAGATTGTGCGTTCCCATTACTTGCGGGCGTGGTACAAACTGACGATGCCAATGTAGCATTTAAAGATGCAGACTATGCCTTACTTGTGGGTGCACGTCCTCGTGGTCCTGGTATGGAGCGTAAAGACCTACTAGAAGCCAACGCGGCGATCTTCTCTGCCCAAGGTAAAGCACTTAATGACAATGCTAGCCGCAATGTTAAAGTATTGGTTGTTGGTAACCCAGCAAACACCAACGCCTTGATTGCACAGCGCAATGCCCCAGATCTAGACCCACGTAACTTCACTGCTATGACTCGCCTAGACCACAACCGTGCCATGGCGCAATTGGCTGAAGAAACCGAAACCACCGTCAATGACATCAAAAAAATGATCATCTGGGGTAACCACTCATCAACCCAGTACCCAGACCTTACTTTCACTACTGTGAAAGGTCAAGCCGCGTTAGACCAAGTTCAACGTGACTGGTACGAAAGCACTTACATCCCTAACGTCCAACAACGTGGTGCTGCTATCATCAAAGCGCGTGGTGCCTCTTCTGCCGCATCTGCTGCCAACGCTGCCATCGCTCACATCCGTTCATGGGCATTAGGCACTGATGAAAACGATTGGGTTTCAATGGGTGTATACTCAAACGGTGAATACGGCATCCAAAAAGGGCTGATCTATTCATACCCATGTACCTGCCAAAATGGCGATTGGACAATCGTTGAAGGTCTAGACGTGTCAGCCGCTTTCTCTCAAGAAAAAATGAAAGCCACTGAAACTGAGCTAGCGGAAGAACGTGACGCCGTAAGTCACTTGCTACCCAACTAATTGGGCTTGCAGTTGCCATCTAGCAAAAAACCAGTCTAAATAGACTGGTTTTTTTACATGAAATAACCACACGACACAATCTCCCCACATTTTTTTGAGAAAATTTTGGCTAAACTAACTTTGCTAGCGCGTATTTTTGCTAACCCAAACCATGCGGTATAAATGCGATACGCCAAGTAGCATTTTTTAATTTTGATAAAAAGCCCCATCAAAGGCTTGAACAATAACAACACTGAAACCAATAAACCACCAACTAGGAGTACGGCTATGATGACCGATGGCGAAAGAAATATTAACATGTTATTTGAACAAATGGGCATGGATGGTGACGATGCCGCCATCGAAGCATTTATCCAAAAAAACCAATTACCACAATCAGTTAAAATCAGCGATGCCACGTTTTGGACAGACAACCAACGTAAGTTTTTAAAAGATGAATACAGGGCAGATGCTGGCTGGATTGAAATTATTGATGAGTTAAACACCCGCCTTCATAAAGACGCCATGGCAACTGCCAACGAAAGCAAATAGCCATAATAAAGCGCTATAAACCAGCAATTAACAAAAAAACCCAATTATTTAATTGGGTTTTTTTAATGCATCAAAATTAACTGGCAAGTTGTCGTAAATGGGCAATACGGTCATCAAGTGATGGATGGCTGGCAAACAACTGAGCAAAACTAAAACCGCCTTTGCCCTCATTAATCGCAAACGCTTTCATCCCTTGCGGCATATAGTCTGGCTGCTCACTGGCAGGCTTTAGCGCCTGTAACGCGTTAATCATAGACTGCTTGCCTGCAAGGCGTGCGCCTGCCTCATCTGCGCGGTATTCACGGTAGCGAGAGAACCACATTACCACCGCTTGTGCGGCAATGCCAAACACAATATCTAAGACCATACTAGTGAGGTAATACCCCATCCCTGGTGAGTCGCTCTCATTTTTGAAAACGCTGCGATCTACCACTTGCCCAATAATACGAGCAAAGAACATTACAAAGCTATTGACCACACCCTGCACCAAAGCAAGGGTAACCATATCACCATTAGCAACGTGCCCAATCTCGTGGGCAAGCACCGCTTCAACCTCATCAGGGCGCATGGTTTGTAGTAGCCCTGTTGACACTGCCACCAAGGCTTTATTCTTGTTCCAACCTGTGGCAAACGCATTGGGAGAGGGGTTATCAAAAATCCCCACCTCAGGCATCTCAATATTGACGTTGGTTGCCAGACGGCGCACCGTCTCCACCAGCCAAACCTCAAGCTGCGTGGTAGGCTGCTTAATCACCTGCGTACCAGTAGAGCGCTTGGCTAGCCACTTTGACAACAGTAAAGAAATCAGCGAGCCAATCATACCGTACATAAAGCACATGACCAGCAGCCCCGTTAGGCTGCCACCAGTTAGCTGAAAACCCAATAGCGGCGCAAGAATATTGATGACCACCGCAAACACCACCATAACGGCAATATTAGTCAATAAAAACAGCCCAATTCGTAGCATGGTTATTTCCTACTTATCCAAAAAACACATTGTGTTAACCCAAAACCTCTAGGCTTACTATCCGCTAATAGATGGGGATAAATGCAACAAAATAAAGTAAAAAGTAGCATAAATTGCTAACAAAAAAGTAGGAAAACGCCAAGCCCTACCGTAGCAAACGATAAAAAACCACGCTTTGACCCACAATTTAACGCACAATGCTATAACTGGTAGAAGACTGATAGCCCACGGTTTGTACACCAGTATTATTGCCAGTGGCACGCAAGCTTGGGTCATTGCGGTACAAGTTGTTATAACGGCTTAATACCCGCTGTACATAGTCACGGGTTTCACGAAAGGGCGGAATACCACCGTATTTTGCAACATTGCCTTCACCTGCATTATAACTGGCAATCACGTGCTGAATATTGCCAAAACGTCCCTGCAAAAACTTCAAATACTTGGCAGCCCCTTCAATATTTTCGGCAGGGTTCCACGCATTATATACCCCAAAACGTCTGGCAGTCGCGGGCATAAGCTGCATCAACCCTTGCGCGCCAACGGGTGAGCGGGCATTGGGGTTAAAACCTGATTCGGTATGCATCATGGCCTTCATCAGCGCAGGATCCACCCCGTGGCGCAGTGCTGAAGCGATAATCAAACTATCATAACTATTTTTATTACGACTACCGCTTGCAGGCACAGCAGCCTCGTTAGCGCCCCAATTGCTATAAGCATGCACATTGGTGTCTGCATAATAAGTGACTTTTACTTTTTTGGTAAAATTTTGAAAATTATTGCCGACTGGGCGATCATTATTTACTACGTTGGTAAGCAGCACCTGCCCATTACTGTCTTTAAACACATACATATTACCAGCAATAGCTGAATTAACGCTCGCCAATAGACCCAACGATGACACGCCGTAACAAAGCAATCGAGGCGATCGTAAGAAATTTTTGAACCCTACCATAAAGCTACCTATTGTTAAATAATACTTCAAAATAAACACCAAAAAAATGCCTCGGGGAGGCTTTTTTGGCAAGCGCAAATCGATAAAAGTGTTTTATTTTCAATGCTATGTTGTTACAAAACTACAAAATACTACCTACTAAATATACCATAAATGGCTAAATAACGGCTTAAACTTTACAAAAAAATCGATAAAAGGCTGCCAATGCCTACCAGCTCTAGCAAAAATGATTAGTTGATGCCATCAACAAGGGTTTGCTGTATCTTTTGGTGGGTGCGCTTGGTACTCGCATCTTGGACTACTACCTTAAAAACAGCAGCAACAAATTTTAGGCTAGGTAAAAAAACAGAAAAAATTTACTTGCAGTTTTCAGAATTTTATAAGTATATGATTTACTTTATAAAAAAAATTGGTTAAAAAATGAACAAATTTAACCAAAGCTAGGGTGTGATTAGCTTTTGTGCTGTCAAGCCGCAAGTTATCCACATAGTTATCCACATGTATTGGGGAAAATAAATTAAGTCATTGATAATCATAGTAAAAATATAGATTTTTTACCAAGTTAATGGCAGTCAAAGCTACTCATTATCGAGAGATGATGATAGCTTGATGACAAGCGCAAGACATTTTGGTGAAATTTTATAAGCGTTTTGGGGTTACCAAACTGCCAAGCAGACAATTTGGTAGTCCAACATTTTTACCATAAACCTTGTATTGTGGCCTTTAGTTGGTCTGCTCAAAAGGCTCCAGAACGGGCTTAAACAAAGCCGCTTGTTCTTGGTTGAGAATTTCGTCAGGCGCGACACCAAACTCACCCAGCAATTGTTTAAGTTTTTCAATTGACATCTGAACATAAAGTTTGCTGCGTCCTTGTTCATCGTAGTCAATCTGCTGGATAACGTCTAGGTTATGCAGCTTATGTTGCAGCTGCCCAAAATTATTGGGCAAGGTGAGCTCAAATTGTTGGCATTGTCCAACCAGCAGTTGCTGTACAGCGAGGGTGAGTTTATCAAGTCCCAAATGCTCGTGGGCGGACACATAGACCCGATTGGGCTTGCCTGTTTCGCTATAACCGATATGAGGCGGCTCACCCGTGAGGTCAATTTTGTTAAATACATTGAGTACGGGGACTTGGTTATCTATTTCTGCTAGTACCGCTTGTACGGCTGCAATTTGCTCATGCATGTCTTCGCGGTGGCTGTCAATCACATGTAATAATAAATCCGCTTCCAAAGTTTCTTCTAAAGTGGCATGAAACGCTTCGACCAATTCATGGGGAAGGTGACGCACAAAACCCACCGTATCCACCAACACCACATTGCCCACGCCAGACCACGACAAACTGCGCAAGGTGGGATCTAATGTGGCAAATAATTGATTGGCAGCATAAATATTTTCATGGGTTAGGCTGTTAAAAAGCGTTGATTTGCCTGCATTGGTATATCCCACTAGTGAGATGGTCGGCACGTCAGATTTTTGGCGTTTGGCACGCCCTTGTGCGCGCGTTTGTTTGACTTTATCGAGTTTGGCTTTGAGCTGTCCCACGCGTATTTGTAGTAAGCGTCTGTCTGTTTCAAGTTGGGTTTCACCAGGGCCGCGTAGTCCAATGCCGCCTTTTTGGCGTTCCAAATGCGTCCAACCACGTACCAAACGCGTTGCCAAATGGTTGAGCTGTGCTAGCTCTACCTGTAATTTGCCTTCATAGGTGCGGGCGCGCTGAGCAAAAATATCGAGAATCAGCCCTGTTCTATCCAAAACACGACATTGCACCAAACGCTCAAGGTTACGCTCTTGTGAGGGGCTAAGGCTATGATTAAAAATCACAATATCTGCCTTATGCTCGCTTACCAAGGTGGCAATTTCTTCTGCTTTACCTGTGCCAACAAAGTATTTGGCATCAGGTTTTGCCCGCGTGCCTGTCACTAAGGCTTGCTTTTGTGCGCCTGCTGAGTCCACCAGTAGTTCAAATTCTTCTAAGTCATCTGGGTCATTTAGATGGCTAATATTTAAATGCACGAGAATGGCTTTTTCACCACCTTCATATCGCTCAAAATACTCCAATTACACTTCCTTTATCACTTGTGGGTAGTCATATATGTGCACCTACAGCCTACGTAGCTGTGTATGGGTAGCAGCATATGGTTAGCAATCAATATAAGGCTATTTTTGGTAAACCTTTAGTAAAATTTACAATTGGTAACTTAAAACAGCCAAATGCGCGGCAACCGCGTCATAGGATTGCCATAAGACGGTCATCGAAACGACATTGATGGATACCATACTATCATCAATTGCATAAAAAAAAACAGCCACCAACTATAGGGAAAATACGATGAAAGTTGCCAATTTAGCCCCCGTTCGCTGTCAGTCAACTGCGCATAGCAAGGCGACTTATACCGCCGATTGTGCCTGCCGTGTCCAACCTAACACTTGTCTTGCCCCACACAAGCCTGCAAATGCGGCAAACAGTATTGGGCAGCGCCCCCGTTTTCATGCAGTTATCGTCCCCAACACCCACTTAGACCAGCCAAGCACCCACCCGCTTTTGTCCCGTCCGCAACAGCATCTACTCAATGCCCAGCGCCTACGCACGTTGACATTTAGTCAAGCATTTGGTGTGGATTTTGCAGGTTTTCACCCGTCATCAGAGCAGCCGTTAGACCGCGATGATTTTGATCCTTATTGCACACATGTGGTAGTATATGACGAAACACGCCGCGATAGTTTTGGGCAGCCACTTGCTGTGGCGACCACGCGCCTGATTGATAAAGGCGGTGCAATTGTGGCAGGGCAGTTTTATAGTGAGCAAGAATTTCAACTCGGACAATTACTTGATCATTACCCTTACAATATTTTGGAAATCGGGCGTACATGTGTCCACCCTGATTATCGCGGCATTACCACCATCAATCACCTGTGGGCGGCAATTGGACGGGTAGCAAAAAAATTGAATGTCAATGCCTTCATGGGCTGCGCCTCGGTGCCCACTGAGCAAGGCAATGTCCAAAACTGGCTAGACCAACAGCCTAGTAACCGCAAATTGGACATCAAAGTGACCAAAAAAATGCCCAAAGACAATGCAAATATCACCAAGCTTTCTCACGACACACGCCTAAACCTGACAAATACACCGCAACTGTTGTTACCTGCCTTGCTAAAAATGTATGTGAAAATGGGTTGTAGCCTAGGCGCCACTGCCTGTTACGATGCCGAATTTGATTGTGCTGACGTATTTATATGGTTGCCTTTTGAACAAGTCAACCCTCGCTATCAGCATTACTTACACTAAAGCTTATACTAAAACCTAGCATCGCTCATTCAAATTGCCTAGGGGTAGGTAGGGCATTAAAAGTGGGTATGGGATTAAAAACTAAACGATATTATTAAATCATAGCGTACGTTGAGCCAGTAGTTTGCTTGCGGATAGCTACAACCAATGTTGAAAATTTGCTATAATCTTGCCACAATTTTTAGCCCAAATAGCCAATTATGCAAACCTCAAATTCTAAAAAACCTCTCTCGCAAGCCGCCATTGGCAAAATGCTTGCCCAAACTGCCAAACAACTGCTACAACCCGCCACCTATAGCAAAAAAAACCTTAGCACTCAGTGGCAGCGTAGCAAGCGCGTAATGAACCTAATGGCAGCCATTCAAACAGGCGTAGGCTACGCGTGGGATATTAACCACACTGCCAACCCCGATAACCACCAAATTATCGCCTTAATCCAAAAATTTTGCCAAAAATCATTGCGCGCCTTGCAAGTAGAAGTCATTGCTGTCGAGCCCATGCCCACCCAACACGCGCTATGGGCAAGTAATCATATATCTTGGCTGGATATCCCTGTCATTGGCAGTATCGTGCCCACTTTCTTTTTGTCAAAAGCAGAAATTGCTCGTTGGCCCGTCATTGGTTGGTTAGCCACCACCGCCAACACGCTGTTTATTCAGCGCGGTTCGGGGGATACTGCCAATATTAGTGAGCAAATGGCGACCTTTTTATCCCAAGGTTATCCCGTGGTGTTTTTTCCAGAGGCAACCACCACCGATGGTACCGCGGTAAAACGCATCTATGGCAAACTGCTACAAGCTGCAATCGATACCCAGCTACCGATTCAGGCGGTCGTGATTTGCTATGTTAATGAGCAAGGTGAGCTGGACAAAGCCATTCCTTACTATGGCAATATTGCCTTTATCGACAGTGTCAAACGCGTCTTAGACAACCGCCCTGCCAAAGCGTATGTATTGCCATTGGCACCGCTTTATCCTGAAAATAAATCCCGTGCCGAACTCACCCAACTGCTGCAGGCACGTATGACAGAAGGGTTACAGCGTCTGCATAAGCAGGTTTTAACCAACCGCTGATCCAATTTTTTATGCGATAAACCAAACCATTACATCGTTTATCTATGTATTAGGGGGCTTTATCCTATAAAAATTGAAAAAAAATTTCATCTTTGATAATTTAAGAGAATTTTTTTTCAAAAATAACCAAATCTATTGTTAAAAAATGTAAAATTTTTATTAAATCTGTTATTATAATTATAGATTAAATAAGATTTAAAAAAGTCAATGTCGTTTACGTTAATCTACGATCAGCGTACTACATAATACGTTGCCAATACGGATTGGTTGGATCCTTTATTAAATCATTTGGTAAATAACGCTGACTGATTTGGCAATGACGTAAGCAAAAAAACCAAAGTCGGTTATTAACAAATACACGCTACATTCTTGGTAATTGAAAAAAGGTAACCTTATGCGCACAGAAATGTTTCAACAAATTTTAAATGATTTAAATAGCTCTTCTTCAGATATTGAAGCATCTGCCCTCATCTCAACCGATGGTTTAATGATTGCTTCAGCATTGCCGACAGGCATTGATGAAGACCGCGTTGGTGCTATGTCTGCTGCCTTATTATCGCTAGGTGATCGCGCAGGGCGTGAGTTGGCACGCGGTTCAATTGAGCGCGTGTTAGTACATGGTGAAAAAGGTTATGTTATTATGTCAGCTTCAGGTACAGAAGCGGTGCTTACGGTACTAGCAAAGCCTAATACCAAACTTGGATTGGTATTTTTGGATATCAAACGTGCCGCAGAAGCGCTATCTAAACTCATCTAAACTGACTGACGGGTTGCGACCATCTAGCGCTAACCATGGTTATATTTAGCCACTGTACTAGGTATTTGTCTTAATCGTTACCTTATCACAGTCACGATAGATCATGGTCAAGATGATTTGGGTGAGTCATAGCCGCTTGGTTCAGCCAACATTACAACGGCTGACTAGCCTAGTCGTTTATTTGATGAGATTTATTTAGTAATATCCGTTAATTCACCAAAATATAAGTTCAAAGCTCAAAAACATCATCGCAGCTATTTGGCTGTTTATCGTGGTTATTTCATAGTTAGATGATGCGGTGCTTTGAGATTTATCATAACGCTTAAGAGGAAATGCGATGGTATCAGTTCAATTGCCAGATATGGCAAAACCTGAGGGAGACGCACAGGAACATCGTCTAACTTATTGGGATGGGTCAAGCCGTGTGGTATATACCACTAGCAACGAACTGCCTTATCCTGATGGCAAACTTATCGTATCACGTGTCAACCTAGAAGGCATTATTACCCATGCGAACGATGCCTTTATTGATATCAGTGGTTATGAGCGTGACGAGTTGATAGGCGCCCCGCACCATATTTTGCGTCATCCCGATATGCCCAAGGCTGCTTTTAAAGACTTGTGGGAAACCGTACAAGCGGGCAAAAAATGGCACGGCTATGTCAAAAACTTGTGCAAAGATGGTAGTTACTACTGGGTATATGCCACCGCTGTCCCGAATATCCGTCATGGTGAAACTGTAGGCTATACCTCAGTGAGACGCAAAC
Source organism: uncultured Moraxella sp. (assembly GCA_937889485.1). Classification (GTDB taxonomy): domain Bacteria; phylum Pseudomonadota; class Gammaproteobacteria; order Pseudomonadales; family Moraxellaceae; genus Faucicola. The sequence continues at coordinate 14,195 of CALAPG010000002.1, forward strand.
CTTCACGTAGCAAAGTGGCAGAGGCTGCACAGTCTTATGTTAAGATGTTAGAGGAGCAGTCATAATGACCATCAACCTATTAATCGCCCCAGATTTTGCCCCCGAGCGCTTTGCAGGTTGGCATATGCTCAACACCTTATTACAAAAAAGCTCAGGCATAGCCATACACCTAGACACCCCTGCCTCTGCACAAGAGCAAAATGACAAAATCCAAAGCCAAAATATTGAAGCAATCTATGCCAACCCATTTGATGCGGCAACTATGATTCGTGAGCAAGGCTACCGCGCCGTTGCCCGCCCTATTGGTAAATCTGATGAAATGGTCATCGCTGCCCAAGCAGAAGGCGCAATTAATCAGCTAGAGGCGCTAAAGCCAGGCTGTACCATTGCTATGGCAGACAACCGTGACGTAAAACTGATTGGGCTGCGTTTGCTTGAAGCGGTTGATTTGGTAGAAGCAGACATCGAGTGGAAAATCACCGAAACTTACCAAGCGGCTGCCCGTCATCTCATTAAAGGCGAAGCCGATGCCGCGTTTTTCCTCTCTGAGGTTTATCACTCATTATCCCGTTTAACCCGTTCACAAATGCAAGTGTTAATCGAAAGTGACTTAAGTGACATTAGCCACGTGGTGTTGGTTAAAGAAAGTTTTGCCCAAAGTGAACTGTTTATCCAAGCGCTACTTAATCTAAAAGACAGCGCCGAAGGCAAACAAGTATTGGCTGAGCTAGGGATGGAAGCAGGGTTTGAAGCCATGACCCAAGAAGATGGCGAATTTATGATTGATCTGATGGATACCCTACTAGATTAATTTTATTGCAAAAATTTTGTTGACAAGGCGTAATTTGAGTTTAAACTTGAATTGCGCTTTTTTTACGGTGAACAGTTTTGCGTGATAGCTTATTTAATAGTATAGTAGCTAACAAAGAATGACATTATCGCATTAGCCTGCTGGTATATTTGAGGAATAATCATGGATTCATTGCCCAGCCGTAACCGAAAAAAACATCAAAAACACTGGCTTAATTATCGGCTGTATAGTCGGCAGGTGATTCGCCAACCCATGAATATGGACATTCACACCAGTCGCATTATGGTGGCGATGGAGCTTGAAGAAAAAGAGCCTCTGCAAGGCGCGCTGACCGACATGTTTTTTGGTTGCTGGTTTGATGTGCCATATTTTGGTGATCGGATGATTAACCAAGTCAAAGAAAAGCTGACCCCAGCGGTGATTGAAGGCTATAACCGATGCATCAATCATGGTGATTATATTTTTAAAAGTAGCCCATTAGCCACGCGTTGGAGTGTGCTAGTGCTACCTTCCATGGCAGTTTATGAACACCAATTAAGGGTATCCTCCGATGACTCAAAAACCGTGGCAGAGCTGACTGTGGCGGCGCTACTTGACGTGATTGAAGAAGAAGATCCAGAAGACCAAGCCGACCAAATTGCAGAAATTGAATCGGCATTTTTTGCGCATTGTTTGGCTTGTCATGACCGTTTAGCGTTTAGTATGGCATGGTGGCAGATGTCAAAGCACAAGTGGACATTTAACGATAATTGGCTAAAAACACGCGATTTTTTTGCCAATGTGGCGGCATAGCTGTCCCTTTATTCTATTTTTAAATGACAGTATCCCATTTTTAGATGACATAGGCGTATTTTAACCATTCATTGCCTTCTTAAGGAAAACATCATGACCGATCAAGCTGAAATTTATGTGATTCTTACACCCGCAGGTGTGTTACATGCGTTTTCACAAACTGACCCCTCAGAACAGCAATTGGCATTACAAGCCATGCTTGCACCTGAACAAACCATGACCGCCAACGCGTGGCGCGAACGCTATAGTGAAGTGTGGTTAGATATGTTTGTTGAGGAAGGTTGGGTTGAAACTATCGAAAAACCCATTTTGGCACCCCATGTGCAGCTCGATAATTTTTTACGTTATGTATCCGCGAGCCTTTCTGGCAACCGCCGTGTGGCAATTGGTTCAGATGAGGGATTTTGCTTGGCGAGAATGGGATTTAGTCAGCAAGAGGCGGACACACTGGCGGTTGCGGCGGCAGATTTTTATGATTTTATGCAGCGTCAGCAGCAGCGGGGCTGGGGCGTACATGGGCAGGCGGTATCCTTTTTCTCAAGCGTGGATATGCTGATGCCAACCACTAGCTTGGTATTTTTGTGGATTAATGGGGCAGGCTATTTCTTGATTATTGAAGATGAACCACTGATTAATAATCGCGCTTTTGTGGAATTGGTATGGGGTATCAAGGCAACGGGTGAGCAGTTCGAGCTACGTGCCACCCTGGCAGAATAGCTATTTGTTGGCTAAAAAAACAAGAGCCATTCGTTGGCTGATAGACTGGTTAATAGATTGGCTAGCAGCGGGGCGCCTCAACAGCGCCCTTTTTTTTGCTAGCGTAAAATCCCACAAGAATAAAGTCCCACAAGAATAAAATCCTACAAGTGTGAAAGTATTTAGAGTGAAGTGACTTGGTTCAATCGCTGCTCACAGTGAATGTTAAGCATTATAAGCTAACCGCTTGGCTACCTTTGGGGGTTACCTTAAACACTTGCACCCGAAACAACACGTTTTGCCCTGCCAGTGGGTGGTTAAAATCCACTTTCACGGTATCAGCATCTACCTCACGCACCACGCCCACCAGTGTGCTATTGCCTTTGTCGGCAAATTCCATCATGGTACCCACTTCAGGCAAATTACCCGATGCCAAAAATGGTGCGTGCCCGAAACTTTGAACATTGTCTGCATTCCATTGCCCAAAAGCCTCATCAGGTGATAAGGAGGCCGTACGCATATCGCCTGCTTGTAAGTTTAATAATACCTTTTCAAACCCTTCTAATAAGCTACCATCCCCGATAGTAAGCGTCACAGGCGAGGGTCGCTCAAAGGTGCTATCAATGACGGTGCCGTTTTCTAGACTGACTTCAAAATGCAGCGCCACTTGGCTACCTTCAGTAATGCGGGTTTGCTCGTTGGGGGTGATAATTGGGTCACTCATAAATACTCACTTGATTGATCAATGTAATCGGTGCAGCGCCAGCCACTAGACCGATCGTGTAGAGCCATAAAAGTTACCCTAGCGGCGAATACCACAGGCGGCTAAAGTAACCAATCTTAAGCAATTTTGGGACTTAAGAGGACGACTGTAAAGGTTGCCGTTTTTTCTCAAGAAAAAATGCATCAAATAGAATCAATGCCACCCCAATGTTAATCGCCACATCGGCGATATTAAAAATCGGAAAATGCCATACATTGCCATAATGTACATGCAAAAAGTCGATGACATAGCCCAAGCGCACACGGTCAATTAAATTGCCCAGCGCCCCTGCCATTACCAACGCTAGCCCTGTGGACAGTACCCGTGCGATACGGGGAACATGCGTTAAATACCAACCTAACACCACAGATACCAACAGCGCAAGCCCACTAAACAGCCACTTTTGCCAGCCACCTTTATCTGCCAAAAAACTAAACGCCGCGCCGTAATTGTGCGCAAGCGTAAAGTTAAAAATTGGCGCTAGCACATCAAGGGTTTGATAAAGCTGAAAATTATGCTCAAAGTAGAGCTTAGTCACTTGGTCAATCGCCATGACAACCCCCGCGATCGCATACCAAACCAAGGCGCTACTGCCATTTTTTGCCAAAGGCGCAGCACTGTTTGCTGCACCCATGCTCAAATCACGGTTGCCGTGCCCTGTGCCATGATTAGGCATAATGGCGCACCTCGCCATCACCTTCAACATTGCCCACGCAGCGACCACAAAGGTGGGGGTGAGCAGGGCTGATGCCGATATCATCGCGAATATGCCAACAGCGCACACACTTTTCGCCGCTAGCAGGCTGCACGACAACGGCTAGTTGACTATCTTCATCGCTAAATGTCACGGTTTGTGGTTGTGCGTCATAGGCTGCCAGTGAAGCTTGACTGGTGATAAAGACAAAACGTAGCTCATCTTGCAGTTTTGCAAGGGCTTGATAAGCCGCTTCATTGGCAAATACGGTCACATCAGCGGATAAGTTGGCGTTAATTAATTTTTGAGTGCGGGCGTTTTCAATCGCCTTATTGACGGCTTCTTTCACTTGTAAAATTAGCTGCCAGTCTGCTTTGCTAATGTCGGTGAGCGCTACTTGTGGAAATACGTACCATTCTTGGGTAAAGATATAGCCATCTGTACCTTTGAGTACTTGCCACGCTTCTTGCGCCGTAAAAGACAAAATAGGCGCAATCCAGCGCAGTAGCGCGTGAGCAATGTGATAAATTGCGGTTTGTGCGGAGCGTCGCGGGTGCCCATCGGCGCGGGTGGTATATTGACGGTCTTTAATGATGTCCAAATAAAAACCACCCAAATCTTGCGAGCAAAACGCCACAACTGCTTGACAGACTTGGTGAAAATCCATATTGGTATAAGAATCACGGATTTCACGTTGTACAGCTTCTGCCCGTTGTAAAATATATTTATCGAGGCTGACCAGTTGTTCTGCTGCCACCATATCTGTAGCAGGGTCAAAGTCATCGGTATTAGCCAGCAAAAAACGAATGGTATTACGGATACGGCGGTACATATCAGTAGTGCGGTCAAACCCTTCTTTTGATACGGTCATCTCATAACGGTAATCAGAAGAACCCACCCACAGTCGCAAAATATCCACGCCAAGTTTACTTGCGATGTCTTGCGGTTCAAAGCCCTTGGTGTTGCCTTTGGATTTTGAAAGTTTGTAGCCTTTGGCATCCACTGTAAAACCATGTGTTAGCACTTGCTTATACGGTGGGCGACCATAAATGGCTTCACTCACCAATAACGATGATTGAAACCAGCCGCGATGCTGATCTGAGCCTTCAAGATAAAGGTCGGCAGGATTGGTCAATTCATCGCGGTTTGCCAATACCGCAAAGTTGGTTGCCCCTGAGTCAAACCATACGTCTAGGGTGTCGGTGGATTTTTGATAGGTTGCGGCATCGTCACCAATAAAGGCTTCGGCAGGGGTGTCAAACCACGCTTCTACACCGCCTTGTTCGATTTTTTGCGCGACTTTTTCCATCAAGTTTTCGGTATCAGGGTGCAGCTCGCCAGAATCTTTGTGAATAAAGAAAGCAATCGGCACACCCCACGTGCGTTGGCGGCTGATGCACCAATCAGGACGCCCATGCATCATCGATTCAATACGGTTTTGTCCCCAAGAGGGGGTCCATACCACATTTTGAATGTCAGAAAGGGCTTTTTCACGTAGACCGCCTGTTTTTGAAAATGGGCTGTCCATGTTGATAAACCATTGCGGGGTTGAGCGAAAAATGATGGGGGTTTTGTGGCGCCAGCAATGGGGATAACTGTGTTTGATCACATCATGTTTGAGCAGGTGCCCCGTTTGCTGTAAGGTTTCGATGATTTTTGGCTGCGCTTTGTAGATATGTTCACCCACAAATACTTGGGCTTCAGGGAGATACACGCCGTTGCCTGCTACGGGGTTTTCGGTAGGTAAGTTAAATTTTTTACCCACAATATAGTCATCAACACCGTGTGCAGGGGCGGTATGTACCAAGCCTGTACCACTGTCGGCGGTCACGTGTTCGCCTGTGATCAAGGGCACTTGGCGCTCAGCGATAAGGGGGTGCTGGGCGTGTAGGGTGGTTAAGGCGTCACCTGTAACGGTTGCCACCACGCTATAATTGTCGATGCCAAACACGCTCATCAAGTCGGCAAGTAGGTTGTAAGCCACAATAAAATGCCCTTGGTCGGTTTTGACCACGGCATATTCTAAATCGCTGCTTGCGGTGATGGCTTGGTTGGCAGGCAATGTCCAAGGCGTCGTTGTCCAAATCACCGCCTGTAATTTGCCTTCGATATTTTTGGTCGCTGCTAACGCTTCACGGTTGACAATATCAAATCCTACGTAGATCGCATCGGATTTTTTATCTTCGTATTCAACTTCCGCTTCTGCCAATGATGAGCCGCAATCTAGGCACCAGTTAACAGGTTTCATGCCGCGCGTAATATGTCCGTTGGCATAAATGCGAGCCAATGCGCGTACGGTATCGGCTTCTTGTTTAAAGTTCATGGTGAGATAAGGATTGTCCCAATCGCCAATGACGCCTAAGCGTTTAAAGTCTGCCATTTGTAGGGCAATTTGACTTTTGGCGTAATCGCGGCAAGCACCCCGAAATTCGGTGGCGGTGATAATGTCGCCTTGTTTATCTTTACGGGGCTGTCCAACTTTACCCACTAACCCTTCGACTTTTTGCTCAATTGGTAAGCCGTGGCAATCCCAACCAGGTACATACGGGGCATCAAACCCATCAAGGGTTTTATATTTGACAATCATGTCTTTGAGGACTTTGTTGACCACGTGACCCAGATGAATTTGACCATTGGCATAGGGTGGGCCGTCATGCAAGGTGTATTTTTCACGGCCTTGGCGCGCTTCGCGAATTTTGGCGTACACATCGTCTGCAAACCATTGTTCTAGCCATTTTGGTTCGCGTTTGGCAAGGTCGCCGCGCATCGGAAAGGCGGTATCGGCAAGATTTAGGGTGTCTTTGTAATCAATCAATGGATGGTCGGCGCTGTCAGTCATGTAACTCTCGATATTTTTCAATGAAATGCAAAAAATTGATAACAGGTTATTATATGTTAAATTTGGTAGATTGACAAAGCGTGTGTGGTGTACGCATCGGGTGGGATGGTTTAGGCAGTAGGGCGGGTTGTTTGCCACCACGCAAGCAAGTCCACGACGTCTTGCGTAATGCCAGTCTTTAGTGCCTCAAGCCCCTTATAGTGCCTTTCGCCATGTAAAAAATGCAAAAACGTCACGGTGAGTTCCTGTCCATACAAATCACCTGCAAACTGTGGAAAATTGATCTCAAGCCGCCACTCTTTGCCATCTACTGCAGGGCGCGTACCGACATTACACGCCCCAAACAGACTGCCTGTGGTCAAGCCCTGCACACCTGTTTGCCCCAATTGACCCAAACTGGATAAATCGCTGCCGTCTGTGGCGACAACTGACACCCCAAAAATCCCATGCAAAGCAGGTTTGATACGGTTGAGGGCAATATTGGCAGTGGGAAAGTCTAGGGTACGCCCGATTTTATCGCCATGCATCACCTCACCCATGATGGTATAGTCACGCCCCAAGAGGTGCTTTGCCGTTGCCAAATCGCCTTGAAGCAAACATTCTCGAATACGGGTGGAACTGATGCGCTCATCGTGGTGGTCGTGGTCGGTAATAGTATGCAAAATCTGTACAGGTAGCCCAAAGTTTTGTAAAAACTCGCTATCACCCGTGCGGTCATGTCCAAAGCGAAAATCATCACCCAGCACCATATGCTGGATGTTAAGCTTGCTCAGCATCTCGGCAAACGCTTGTGCTGATAAGCTACGAAAAGTATGATCAAAATTTGCTACAATCAGATAATCAATGCCCGTGGCGGCAATAAACTGCGCTTTTTCTGCAAAACTGGTAAGACGCGGCGGCGCGGTTTGTGGATTAAAAAATTCGCGCGGCTGTGGCTCAAATATCATAGCGGCACTGGCAAGCTGCTGTGCCGTTGCCACCGCTTTGACTTGAGCAAGCATGGCTTGATGCCCCAAATGCACCCCATCAAAATTGCCAATGGTCATGACCGACGCCGACAATAAAGGGTGCTGGGTCAATATCTCGTTAAGCAAAAAAATTTTCATAAGGTATCTATCGCTAACAAATGTTGGTCAAATATGGCAAAAAACGCCCAACCTCGTTGCAGGTGTGGGGTTTGCCATGATTTTGGGTTGGCAACACACTTGCCAAAAGGCTTTATTATAAAGTAAAAATGTTGCTAACATAGCCCTTTACTCAAATTATTGTGGGAAAAATTATGGTAAAAAAAATACTGGCAACCGCGCCACCGTCATTTTGTATTAGACCCGCGCAGCCGTGTGATTTGGCGGCAATCGTCGCCATTTATAATGAAAGTGTGGCGGGCAAACAAGCCACCGCAGACTTGACCCCCGTGACCATCACCGATCGGCAGGCGTGGTTTTATCAGCACACCGACAAGCGCCCACTGTATGTGGCATGTGATGACCATGACGCCTCATCCCTGCTAGGGTGGGGGAGTTTATCGGACTTGTACGCGCGTCCTGCTTATCATATTAGCAGTGAAATCAGCGTTTATGTAAGTGAGCGCGCCAAAGGGCAGGGTGTGGGGCGAGCGTTGGTGCAGCGGCTACTACACGACGCCCCGCGCTGTGGCATTCACCAAGTAGTGGCTTTGGTGTTTGCCCATAACACGCCCAGCTTGACGTTGTTTAGAAAACTGGGTTTTGCAGAGTGGGGGACATACCCGCAAATCTGTGACATGGACGGGTTTATTGCCGATGTGGCAATTTTAGGTAAAACCGTTGCCACGCCAAGTCAATAGGCAAGTCAGCAGGCAAGTCCACAAGGCGCCAAATAACTCGCTAACAAGGCGCCCTGTGACCAAAGCCATGCCCATACCAGCCGTCTGAGGGCACGCTTTTGGGTAGAAATTAACCAAAAAATGCCCCGTTATTGACCTTGGCGACAGGCTCTTCATCTGCTTGCAGGGAAAAACTCATATCATCTTCTGTAAGGTGGGCGGTATGTTTGCTTTCAAGTTTGATTAATAGGCGTAAATCGTTGGGCGAATCGGCGTGCTTAATAGCATCGGCATAAGTAATTTCGCCATTTTCATACAAATCAAATAACGCTTGGTCAAAGGTCTGCATGCCTTGCTCTCGCGAGCGCTTCATGACTGGCTTGATTTCATGAATTTCGCCTTTACGGATGTAATCACCAATCAACTGAGAATTGAGCAAGATTTCAATCGCCGCGCGGCGCCCCTTGCCATCCGCGGTTGGAATAAGCTGCTGGGCAACAATGGCACGTAAGTTAAGGGACAAATCCATAAAAATTTGGTCATGTTGTTCAGCTTCAAAGAAGTGAATAATCCGATCAACCGCTTGGTTGGCATTGTTGGCGTGCAAGGTGGCAAAAACCAAGTGCCCTGTTTCGGCATATTGTACCGCGTAGTCCATCACCTCACGTGAGAGAATCTCCCCAATCAAGATGACATCGGGGGCTTGACGCAGCGTGTTTTTTAGACCTGCTTCAAATGATTTGGTATCAATCCCGACTTCACGCTGGGTCACAATGCAGCCTTTATGCTCATGCACGTACTCAATGGGGTCTTCAATGGTGATAATATGACCGCGTGAGTTTTCATTACGATAACCCATCATGGCAGCCAATGTCGTGGATTTACCTGTCCCTGTTGCGCCCACCAATAGCACAATGCCGCGCTTTTTCATGGCAATGTCTTTTAAAATAGGTGGTAAAGATAGCTGCTCAACGGTGGGAATTTTGGTTTCAATTTTACGTAGCACCATGCCCGCCATGTCACGTTGCACAAACGCCGACACACGAAAACGCGCGGTTTGGTTTTTGTCGGTGATGGCAAATTGGCACTCGTTGGTTTCTTCAAATTCTTTGACTTGGGCAGGTGTCATGATGCTTTTTACCAGCGCCATAGACTGCTCAGCATTTAAGGGTGATTTGGTCACGGGCATAATCGTGCCATTGACTTTCATAGAAGGGGGTACATCGGCGGTAATAAAAAGGTCAGAGCCATTTTTTTGTACCATTAAAAGCAGTAATTTATCAAAATCTAACATAAGTTTTCCAGTGGCTATGGGCGAGGATGTTATAAAAATGATTCGGGTTGTTTGGCGTATTGGCGCGCTGATTCTTTGCTAATAATACCTTTATTGACCAGTTCGCGTAGGCTTTGGTCAAGGGTGGTCATACCATCGCCTGCACTGGTCTGAATGGCGGAGTACATTTGCGCCACTTTGTTTTCACGAATCAAGTTTCGAATAGCAGGGGTGCCAAGCATGATCTCATGCGCTGCTACCCGTCCCCCTGTCTGGCGTTTGAGTAGCGACTGTGAGATAACCGCTTGTAGCGACTCAGATAACATAGCACGAATCATGTCCTTTTCGGCAGCGGGAAAGACGTCTACCACGCGGTCGATGGTCTTGGCAGCGGAGGAGGTGTGCAGGGTGCCAAATACCAAGTGTCCTGTTTCTGCGGCGGTGAGTGCCAAGCGAATGGTTTCAAGGTCGCGCATTTCCCCAACCAAGATGACGTCGGGGTCTTCCCGTAGCGCTGAACGTAGCGCTGCATCAAAACCTAAGGTATCGCGGTGTACTTCACGTTGGTTGATCAGCGATTTTTTGGATTGGTGCACAAACTCAATCGGGTCTTCAATGGTCAAAATGTGCTCTTTACGGGTTTCATTGATATAGTTGATCATGGCAGCAAGGGTAGTGGACTTGCCAGAGCCTGTCGGGCCTGTCACCAATACCACGCCACGCTTATAACTTGAAATTTTTTCAAAAATGGGTCCCATACCAAGCTGTTCCATGGTTAGCACTTCTGATGGAATGGTACGAAACACCGCGCCTGCCCCGCGATTTTGGTTGAATGCATTTACCCGAAACCGCGCAACCTCAGGAATTTCAAAAGAAAAATCGGTTTCAAAAAATTCTTCATAGTCTGCCCGCTGTTTGTCATTCATAATATCATAAATGAGACTATGCACTTTTTGGTGGTCAAGCGGTGGCATATTGATTTTGGTAATCTCGCCATCTACCCGAATCATCGGCGGCAGCCCTGCCGAAATGTGTAAGTCAGAAGCTTTATTTTTAAATGCAAAACGCAATAAGTCGTCAATGGATAATTCTTTTGCCATAATCAAAAAGTCCTAAAAGGCAGGCTAAGCATATTTAAGGTAGCAACCTAATAAACTAGGTAGCTATAATATAAACAAGCCATGCTAAAAAAAATAGTAAAAACCAAGGCGGCTATTCAATTTTTATGAAGTAGTTTGCCAAAGTTGTTACTCACGTGGTTGCGTATTGATGCACAATTTATGTTGATAAACAAAATGAGCGTGATGCCTGCTATTATACGCTAATTGCTATCAACAATCAGTTAACAAGTAATAGAGGATACCGTATGCCACAAAGTATCGTAGAGGCAAACCCTAGTACCAAACCAGCTGACCCTGCCGCCGCCCAAGCGTTGATAGCACGCTGGCAACAAGTCAAAGCCCATATTAACAACCTTAGCCCAACCGTCAACCTCTTGGCAGTGTCTAAAACCAAACCAAGTTGGATGATTGCCTTGCTAGCACAGCAAGGACAACAACATTTTGGCGAAAACTATGTCCAAGAGGCTTTGGCAAAAATTGCCGAACTCAAAGACACCACCGCCCAAGGTGCGCCGCTTGTTTGGCATTATATTGGTCACATTCAGCGCAACAAAACCAAAGACCTAGCCGCGCACTTTGACTGGGTGCACGGGGTAGACCGCCTCATCATTGCCCAGCGCCTAAGCGAGCAGCGCGGCAATGTGCTTGCTCCGCTCAATATTTGTATTCAAGTCAATATTGACGACGAAGCCAGTAAATCAGGCTGCCAGCCGCTAGAAGTCACAGAACTGGTTGAAAAAATTAGTGCCCTGCCAAATTTACAACTGCGTGGGCTTATGATCATCCCCGCCAAAGACTCTGCCAATGCCTTTGCCATGATTCAGCAGCTTTTTGAGCAAAATCGACAACATCATGCCCACCCCGAGCAGTGGGACACACTATCAATGGGCATGAGCGGCGATATTGAGCAGGCAATTGCCCATGGCTCCACACTGGTTCGGGTGGGTACGGCAATTTTTGGGGCACGCTAACGGGCAGTGAGTGCTCGCCAAAAAATATTTTGTAGATTTTTGATTCTTGATTGTCAATTAAGTCATTGCAGCGCTTGCAATGATTTTTTTTGCCAAAATGTACAAAAATTAACCTATTTGTTACCGCTATCTTTCTGTGGTTTTTCTACCATCTTTCTGTAAAGATTTGGGCTTACATTGTAATATTTATTAACATTTTAAGGAAAAAAGATATCCACATTCAAAAAGTATTATTGGTATGATGGCGCTACTTTACAGAATGTAACCAATTTAATACTTATGTAATTTTTATCCGTATATCAACTTTTTGCTGTTAAGTAATCAACCATTGATATAGCCTATATACGGATAAAAGTTCTGAACGGATAAAGCCCTATGAACTTTTTTCAAAAAACTTTATTAGCCGCTCTGCCTTGTATCGTGTTGACCGCTGCCCCTAGTGCGGCTAATGCTAGCAATGAGTTAACAGGTTATTTCAACAATTACCAAACCACCAATGAGTCAGTCATGCTACCCACTAGCACCGCTGGTAGCTCAAAAGTAGACAGTCTCATTGCCAAAGCAAAAAACTTTATTGGTTTGCCATACCGCTGGGGTGGTACGAGCCCCGTGAGTGGTTTTGACTGTAGCGGCTTTATGCAGTATGTGTATAAAGAAACTGCCAATATCAACCTACCGCGCACCTCAGGCACCATGGCACAAGTGGGTGAGCGTATTAGCCGTGATGCCCTAAAACCAGGCGATATGGTGTTTTTTGCCCATTCTGGTGGTAGCCGTATTTCTCATGTGGGTATGTATATTGGTGAAGGACGCTTTATTCATGCGCCTTCTACAGGTAAAAGTATCCAAATTACCAGTTTGTCGACAGGTTATTGGGCAAATAAATTTGTGACGGCACGCCGTGTGTTAGAAGCCTAATTGCTTTTAAAACAAGGGGCAGTGACGTGTGTCGTGTTTTAGGTCATTGCCCAATCGTAGGTTTGGATACGCGCCAAGTATTCAAACCTTTTTTATTTTGCCCATTTTTTGGTTTTAATTGTTTGGTTAGTTGTCTAGCCATTGACAAACATCGGTTATTAATTTAAATAAAACTAATCTTAATTATTCATTAAAAATTAATGTTACTTAAATGTTGCTAACATCGTTATAATACGTTAAATAGTGGCTGACCATGCTACATATTTGATGGCGTATTGTCTGCAATATCTTGTTATGCAGACCTCATAGCAGCAAGGTATTGTGTTAACGCCCCATCAATGTGTCCAATGTGTCATAGAAATATGTCGTACCCAATGTGATGACTGCACCTTTGACAGTACCCTTCAAAAATCAACTCAAACTCTTGGCAAAATTTTTTAGTTTTGCGCCCGTCGATTATCCAAATTGGCCTAAGGTGAGTGAAACCAGCAAATTTATGTTATTTATTTTGCTGGTGATCCTCGAGATGCTAATTCATGGGGGTTGGTATGGTGTGGTATTAGGAATCACGGCATCCACCCATTATGTTCAGCAAGCGCTTATTTTTAGTGCCCTCATTAACCGTCCGCTCATGATTAATATGGCAGTGCTCACCGTGGCGATGGGGCTGTTTTCTTGTTTTTCGTTGTGGTTTGTGACGGTGTTGCCCGAAAAATCCAAACAATGGCTGTATTATCAAGGGCTATTTGTGATGGTCTATCTGAGCTATGCTACTATTTTTTCGCTATGTATTGGGGAAAACACCTCGGTAGTGGGCATTATGTTGCTAAGTGGCACGGGGTTTGGTCTGCTACTTCTTAAATGGCGCTATATTGTTATTGCATTTGTGATTAGCATAGTCGTGTTTGTGGGCTTTATTTTAAGCCGCGGTATGCTGTGGATGACCAGTTTGCCGAGTTTTTATCCATCGGTTGCGGCGCGGGATCATTGGTTTTGGGGGCTAAGTTTTAGTTGGCTGATTATTCCTAAAGCCTCGCTGAGCCTGCTAACCATGGCACAGGTGTTAAGGCTATTACAGTTGCAGCGCCGCAAGATTTATCACCTACTAGAGGTTGATGCGTTGACAGGAATTGCCAATCGGCGCAGCGTGTATTGTTATTTTAATTATTTGTGGCAAAACCGCCATCATTGGTCGACAGTGAGCGTGATTTATTTTGATTTGGATAAGTTTAAACAAATCAATGATGAATACGGACATGATGCAGGTGATGCGACGCTAAAGACAGCCGCAAAGACCATGGCACGGTTGTTGCCAAAGCAGATGATGTGTGGGCGTGTGGGCGGTGAAGAATTTTGTATTGTACTACCCAATGTGGGTATAGAAGATGCTGAGCATATTGCCGAGCAGCTACGCCTTGCTTTTGCCAAACAAACGGTAAAATTTGGTATGTTGGATGATGAGATCAATTTTACGGCAAGTTTTGGGTTGGTGAGTATGCACCAGCAGGGTTTATCTGTCTCACAATCGCTAAATTTTGAGGATTTTATCGACTATATGCGCAACGATATCCAAACCATGCCAAGCCTGCCAGCACCCATCGAACCTTTACTCAAATTTGCTGATGTGGCGATGCAAGACGCCAAAAGCCGCGGGCGTAATTGTGTGGTAAAGGGCAATTGCTGCATTTTGGCGGCAAGCTAGCTGCACCGCATTATTGGGGGTATTGGGGTAATGTTGTGGGCGCGATGAGGCTTGCTAGGAGCGTGGTTGCAAAGCTGCCTCTTGGCAATATAAAGTCTAATACCAAGGTGTGTTCATCTTGCCAGTGCCAAGCTAGCTGCTTGGCAAGTAGACGTAAGGGACGGCGCTGCTGTTTTAACCCAAATGCTATCAAACCTGCCGCTAATTGCTGATACGCTGGATTATCTGCTATTACTTGCCGCTCCAATGCAGCTATGTCGCCAAAGCTTTTGAGATCGCCTTCACCCCACATGGCGCCTGTCAGATGAATATCGCCTGCCGCTAGGCGCTGCAAGAGAGTGTCATCAATATGATCTGGTACAAAGATACTATTAGACCCTGCCAAATTCATCACATCACCTAGCTTGGGCGTTTGCCAATTACCCACGGTAACGCGCTTGGCTAGGATTGCATTAAAAATTTCACTACGCGCGGCAGAGAGATAAAGGCTGATTTTGTCTTGGTCGTATTTACGGTGGATTTTTTTGCCATTTAGGGTCTGATGTTCAAATAGCTCAATGGCTGCCGTTAGGTTGTTGGCAGCGTGGCCAAAACGCTGCTCGCCAAAGTAGTTGGGAACGCCTTGGGTTTGAATCAGGGCAAGCTGATGCCCAATGTCGGCGCGATTGCCAATCACTTCTTGCAAAGTGATGATAAACTGGTTGGCTTGGTGGCTACCGCGTCCCAATTTTTTGTGGTGCCAATGCTGGTCTTGTATTTGAATATGCTCATTGGTCGCCAATTTGTCAGCGACAAAATCAGCAAAATCTAGCTGTGGGGCTTGTTTTTGCGGCAGTCGAAGGCTAAACCACTGGGTAGTGACTGCATGGCGGTCTTTGAGTCCCGAGAATCCGACATCTTTGATGGGAATATGCGCCCACTGTGCCAAAAGTTTTGCCACAAAATTGGTATTTAGCCCAGTTTTTTGCAGATTGAGCCAAAGATGCTCACCTGTTTCGCTAAATGCGATTGTTAATTGCTCATTGACCACAAAGTCACTGGGCTGCTGCTTGTATAGGGCAGATTCGATGGTTGGCGTATACGGTGAGGGAAGTGGCAACATAGCAGCGATTAATCAACCAATCAAAAAAAGCCATTTTAGCAAATTTAGCCTGTAAGTTTAACCCTAATTTATTGTTATTGCATACTAGTACATAAAAAAGAATTTGGCTATACTAAGCCTAGCAAACATATGCTGTCTGTTGACAAAAATGTCCTCATAGTAGATAAAAGGAAAGAGCAAATGACAACCCCCTATGGTCTTAATGACAAAGTAAAACCCGACAATGCAGGCATGTTTGGTGAGTTTGGTGGCAAAATCGGTCATCCTGCCTTGGCAAAAGCCATGCAGGATATTGAAGATGGTTTTCATGAGATGATTCAAGATGACAACTTTGTCAAACAAATTATGGCACTGCAGCAGCATTATGTGGGACGTCCAAGCCCAATTTATCATGCCAAACGCCTTTCAGAACATCTTGGTGGCGCGCAGATTTATCTCAAGCGTGAAGACTTAAACCACACAGGCTCACACAAAATCAACCACTGCTTGGGCGAGGCGTTACTTGCCAAACGCTTGGGTAAGAAAAAAGTCATTGCCGAGACAGGCGCAGGGCAGCACGGGGTAGCATTGGCAACCGCTGCCGCATTACTGGGGCTTGAGTGTGAAATTCACATGGGTGTGGTCGATATCGCCAAAGAACACCCCAATGTATCACGTATGAAGATTTTGGGTGCAACGCTGATTCCTGTTGAGCGCGGTGCAGGTACACTAAAAGAAGCAGTGGACAGCGCGTTTGAGTCTTACCTTGAGCAGCTTGATGACAGTATGTTTGCCATCGGCTCGGTGGTCGGGCCTGCACCGTACCCTGAGATGGTGGCGTATTTTCAATCCATCGTTGGGCATGAAGCCCATCACCAGTTCCAACAACTGACAGGCAAGCTGCCAGATGTGATCACCGCTTGTGTGGGCGGTGGTAGTAACGCCATGGGTATTTTTAACGCTTTTTTAGATGACAAAGCCACCAAAAAAGTGGGGATTGAGCCTGCAGGTGAAGGCTTGGATACCCAGTACCGCCACGCTGCCACCATGAGTAAAGGGGTCAAAGGCGAGATTCAGGGCTTCAAATGCTATGTGCTACTGGATGAAGATGGTAACCCTGCCCCCGTGCATTCAATTGCTTCGGGGCTTGACTATCCTGGGGTAGGGCCTCAGCATAGCTACTTTAAAGACACAGGCGATGTGCAGTACGACAGTGCCACCGATGACGAATGCCTCAATGCCTTTATGTTATTGTCACGCCTTGAAGGCATCATCCCTGCGCTTGAAAGCTCGCACGCGGTTGCCTATGCGGTGCGCACCGCCAAAAATATGTCCAAAGACCAAACAATTTTGGTCAATCTGTCAGGACGCGGTGACAAAGACATCGACTTTGTGCTGGGTCAGCTTGATGTGGCGGCTTATGAAGTAAAATAAAAGCCAAGTAAAATAAAAGCCAGGTAAATAAAAGCGGCTGCCCTACAGTCCACAGGATGTCTTAGCTAAGGCATCCTGTTTTTTTAGACACTATCTGCAAACGCGTAGAGAGAAAAATATGACGACCACGACCTACAATACTATTGACAAACACAGTGTTCAGCTACGCCTTGCTACACAGCAGGCTGTCAAACAGGCGGTAGATTTGCTCAATCGCTGTTACCGCTTTGATGAAGGCTGGACCAATGAAGCTGCGCTGATTGGAGGTATCCCCGCGACACTCAGCCAAATTAAAGCCATGATTGACAGCCACCATGTTAACAAGATGAAACATCGCTAACATAAATAGTATCATCTGTTACCTGCTCTCTAATTCAAAAATAGCATGGTATTGGTATAATGGGCTTGGTATCAACATACTAGCGAGTATGTATTAACGGGCGTGGCTAGCTAGGTGGTGGCAATACAGAGCTGCAACATCTGAGCTACAACATTTTAGCTTCTTTATAATTTTTATGAAAATTACAATAAACAACATCTAATCAAAACCATAAGCAACACACTTATCAAGGAACCAACCCCCATGAAAATTACCCATGTATTAGCCACGGTACTAATGGCAAGTACCACGGTATTGGCAGCCTGCCAAACTACCCCCGCACCGATGACGCCTAACGCATCTGTCACCTTGCCGCTTAGCGACTCAAAATTGCAGCACTATCACTGGCAACTAACAGCTGTTACAGATCGTGCAGGTAGGCCGATTAAACCTCAACTGTTTAGCCAACCAAAGCCATTGGTCGTAGCTTTTGAGCAAGGGGGTAAAGTGCGTTTTGCCAATGCTTGTAACCAAATGTGGGGCAATTATGTGCTAACCAATGATAATATTTTGGTCAGTAATATTGCCGCTACTCAAATGTTATGCGAGCCTGATTTGATGGCGTTTGAAGCTGCTGCACCGTCAACCTTAAAAGGGCAGTTCAAATTAACCCAAGACGCACACGGTCAGCCATTATTAACTGTCACAGATACCAACCAAATTAGTATTTTTAAACCTGTTGCAAAATAATTTTTTATTGACCATAAAAAAACCGAACACGGGACGTTCGGTTTTTTATTTTTTACTAAATGCACTCAACTGATAGTTGGGTCAGCTTACACAATATCTTCACCTGCTTCATTTTTAATGACGATATTTGTTTCTGTCAACGCCTGTTGTTGCCAAGTGTGCATGCTGGGATGCCATGTTATTTTCTGATTTCCCCATGCCCAAATACAATCCATTTTTGCGAGGTCAAGCCTTCAAGCCCAACAGGACCGCGCGCGTGGATTTTGTCGGTTGAAATCCCAATCTCCGCACCTAAACCATACTCAAAACCATCAGCAAAACGGGTCGAGGCATTGACCATCACGCTACTAGAATCCACTTCACGCATGAACTGCAATGACTTTGTATAGCTCTCAGTGATGATGGCATCGGTATGCTGTGAGCCATGTTGGTTGATATGGGCAATCGCTTCATCAATATCTGCCACCACTTTAATCGCCAAAATCGGCGCAAGGTATTCTGTGTCCCAGTCTTCATCACTGGCAGCAGCAAGATGCCCATCCAATGCTGCCACAGGCTGCAAAATAGCCAATGAAGCAGGACAACCACGAAACTGCATGGCACTATCGGCATTGACGATGGCGTTAATGATTTGCGGTAGGGCGGTATTTGCAATGTGACTATCGACCAATAACGTTTCCATGGTATTACAAGTGCCATAGCGATGAGTTTTGGCATTCACACAAATGGTGGTTGCCATATCTAGGTTGGCGTCCCGATCCACAAAGGTATGACAGTTGCCATCTAGGTGTTTAATCACAGGCACGCGCGCCTCACGGCTGATACGCTCAATCAAGCCCTTACCACCACGCGGTACAATGACATCGACATATTGGGTCATGGTAATTAATTCACCCACTGCCGCGCGGTCGGTGGTTTCAATCACCTGTACTGCCGTGGCAGGCAAGTTGACCGCTTGTAAGCCTTGTTTGATACACGTAGCCAAGGCTTGGTTAGAATAAAACGCTTCTGAGCCACCGCGCAAAATAATGGCATTGCCAGATTTTAATGCCAAAGATGCCGCCTCAATGGTGACATTGGGACGTGATTCATAAATCATACCCACCACGCCCAGTGGCACGCGCATTTTACCCAGCTGGATGCCTGATGGGCGAAACACCATATCGGTGACCTCGCCAATCGGGTCAGGAAGGCTTGCCACATCTTTGAGCCCTTGTAGCATGGCATCAAACCGTGCATCTGTTAATGCCAAGCGGTCAAGTAAGGCATTATCTAGTCCTTTTTGCTGACCGTTTTGCATATCCGTGGCATTTGCCGCTAATATTTGCGCTTTTGCCTGCGTCAACGCTTCATAAATCGCCAATAATGCGTGATTTTTGAGTGCAGTATCCACTTTTGCCAATTGTGCAGCAGCGTAACGTGCTTGTTGTCCCACAGACTGCATATAATCTTTGGTATGAGTCATCATGTATCTACCTTATCCCTCAAGAGCTGTTCAGGTCATCATAGCAAAATCTCCCAAAAAACAAACCCAAAATATCAAAAACTTTTATCAAGATGGCGATGCACACAGGTTCTAGCGCTAAAGTTGCGCCCAATTCTTGGTAAAAATTCAAAATAGTCATGCCAAGTTGTGAGAAAAATTTGCGTTTTACCTGTGTTTTGAGCGAAAATAGTCGGTTTGATTTCCCACGTTAACCTAACCCTTTGGATTGTTGATCATGTCAGATGCTATGCCAAACTTACAACGACCTGTCGCTTTGCAACTTAACAATATTCATAAAAATTTTGGGTCGTTAGAGGTATTAAAAGGCGTATCTTTAACTGCTTATGACGGCGATGTCATCTCTATTTTGGGTTCAAGTGGCTCGGGTAAGTCCACCTTGCTGCGCTGTATTAATCTATTGGAAAACCCGTCGCAAGGGGAAATATTTCTAGGCAACGAACAACTATTACTACGCCCAAACAAAACAGGTGATCTGGGTGCGGTCAATCAGCGCCAACTAGAAACCTTTCGCTCAAAAATGGGTTTTGTATTCCAAAACTTTAACCTATGGCCCCACCGCACTATCTTACAAAACATCATCGAAGGGCCTACCCAAGTGCTTAAAGTCTCAAAAGACCAAGCCATCAGCGAAGCTGAAGTGCTGCTCAAGCGCGTGGGGTTACTCGATAAAAAAGACGCCTACCCAGAAAATTTATCAGGCGGTCAGCGTCAGCGTATCGCCATTGCGCGCGCCCTTGCTATGCAGCCGCAAGTGCTGTTGTTCGATGAGCCGACCTCAGCACTAGACCCAGAACTGGTCAATGAAGTGCTGGCAGTAATGAAATCTTTGGCAGAAGAAGGGCGCACTATGCTGATTGTGACCCATGAAATGCGCTTTGCCCGTGATGTGTCAAGCCAAGTGGTATTTTTGCACGAAGGGCGTATCGAAGAAATAGGTACCCCCGAGCAAGTCTTTGATAACCCAACTTCTGCCCGCGTCAAAGACTTTATGGCAAGTCATCAAAAATAGCCCCTACAGCTAAAAAACCGCCAATTGCTGAGCTTTTGGCGGTTTTACTTTATAACGCAGTTGCTGCCGCCCGTCATGATTTAATGATGACTGGGTATTTTTTTTACTTGCATTTATGTTAAATTATGTTAATTTTAATACAATTGCAACCCTATGACCGCCGATATTGATTAGCGAAAGTTCAAAGAAAGCAATCACCTAGCATCACCAAGCGCATTGTACTTATCGCTGTTAATCAACCACACAAGGATTACCCATGCAACCGTCTTTTCACTCAATGTATTCTCGTTTAGCCTTAGCGACTGTATGCGCCCTTAGTATGGGATTGAGCGCTTGTGACAAATCCGCCCAAAAAACAGACGCCACGGGGGCGGCAAGTCAAAGCAGTGGTGGCACAGCTCAAAACACAAAAAAAATCCGCGTAGCAACCGAAGGCGCCTACAAACCCTTCAACTTTACCAATGCTGATGGTAGTTTAGGCGGCTATGACGTTGACGTGGTCAAGGCTGTGTGTCATGAGGCAAAACTTGACTGTGACATTGTTGCCCAAGATTGGGACGGGATTTTACCAGGTTTGATGGCAAGAAAATACGACGCCATTGCCTCTGGCATGTCAATTAGCCCAGAGCGCGCGGCACAAGTAGACTTTAGTACCCCTTATTTCAAAAACACCATGGTATGGGTGGCTGCCAAAGACGGTAAATTTAATCCACAAAACATCAATGGGCTAAAAATCGGTGGTCAGCGTTCAGATCGGAAGAGC
>CALAPG010000003.1 GCA_937889485.1 uncultured Moraxella sp.
AGCCGATGTAACCCAGCTATTTGAGCTAGATCACATGGACGGGGTAACCAAGCTATTAGAAGGGTTGGCGGATTTTTTTCAGACGGGTAAAGGCTTTAATAAAAATAAAGAAGCCCAAAGCGAAAAATTTGCATCATTTGCTATCGTCAAGCAAGTAGGGCAGCTGATAGAAATCAAAAGTGCCCTAAACAGTACTTTGACCAAATTGGTTTTTATTTTACCCAGTTTATTAGCCGCTATGTGCGTCAACATTTGCCACAAATACTAGAGGCACAGCGTTTGACCACGTTTTCTTTGCAGCTTGCGCGGCTGAATCACGCGCTATCTGGCAGACAAGGCGAGGCGTTAGCGCGGTATATTCGCCACCAATATCCCATTGCATTGATTGATGAGTCACAAGATATCAATACCGAACAGGCGTTGTTGATTCAGCGTGTGTATTTGCAGGATTTTGTACCTGTGGGTCAAAACACCCAGACTGCTTCACAGCAGCAAGGTCAATTGTCTGAAAATGCGCACGGTCAGTTTTTGCTATTGGTCGGCGACCCAAAACAAGCTATTTATGGCTTTCGCGGCGGTGATGTACACAATTACACCACCTTAAAAAAATTGTTTGTCAATGAACCAAAATCGCTTAACCAAAATCGGCGCTCATCCAAAGCACTAATAGACGGTTTGAACCATTGGTATGGGGTAGGCGAGACTGATATCGACCCAAAACAAGTGTCAACACTGCCGACTGTGTCCGCCCAACCGTATTATTTGGGTGAGGAGATTTTTTATCGTAAAATTGACGCCACCCGTGATCAAGCAGAGCTGCAAGTGGATCAAGAGGCGGCACCGTTACCTGCTCTTTGCCATCTTTATATTGAATATAAAACACCTTACCCTGCTGAGGCGTTGCCAACCGCTGCATCACACAATGCATTGGATGAACGCATGATCACCATGCCAGATGCGGTAGCGGCACAAATATTGTGCTTATTTGATCAAAGTCAGCCCGTGAGTTACCAACAGCGTCCTTTATCACTTAGTGATATTTGCGTACTTGCCATCAAGCATACAGACTTGGATCAAATTGAAAAAACCTTGCACCATCATGGTATAGCAACCATTAGAGGCGGCAGTCAAAGCGTGTTTGCAGATGTCCTTAGCCAAGATATGCTCACGCTGATGACCGCCTTATTAAGCCCCTTTAGCCAAGCCAAAACCAAATCACTGCTATTAACCCATTTTTTTCAGTTAAGTCTTTCGCAAATCACTCGCTTATTTGACAGTGCCCCCAGCGCCCAAACGTCTAGCGCCAAAGATGAGAACCCCATTGGGCTTCTTGCCGATATCCAACAGCTATTATTAACTGCCAGTGAGCTTTGGCAAAAAAACAGCCTAATCGCCGCCTTGCAGTGGCTACTCAACCAATCTTTGCGCTTGCCAGAACAACCACGGGTTAATTTTTGGCAGCGGCTTGCCAGTCACGACCAAGGCGAGCGGTTACTGATTGATTTGCGCCAATTGCTGTTTCAAATCTTTTAAAACCTGTTCGTTGGCTTGATTCAAATAGCGCAGATAAACCATTTGCCGGCCTTTGTCGTTGGGATTGCTGTTTTTCAACATCAATACCAATGCATCAGGCTGTTTGTTTTTGTATTGGCTGTTGAGCAAACGCTGCACCTGTGCCTTATTGGCTTGGTTTTGTGTTTGCAAACGCGATAACTGTTGCTGCAAGCTGGCCAGTTCGGCAGCAGATTGCTTTTGTTTGGCATTCAAGGCCGCCAACTCGGTTGATGCGGCCTGTAAATCGCTTTGGGTACGGCTGATGTCGCCTGCGAGCTTTTGCTTTTGTTGCTGCTGCT
>CALAPG010000004.1 GCA_937889485.1 uncultured Moraxella sp.
CATTGCGGTAGCGTTTTTGGATGTCATACGCCACTTCATTGGCGCCGCCATGTTTAGGACCTTTTAACGCGCCGATTGCGCCGCTAATGGCTGAGTACATATCCGAGCCAGTTCCTGTAATCACACGGCTGGTAAAGGTTGAGGCATTAAACTCATGCTCAGCGTACAAAATGAGCGAGGTGTGCATGGCTTTGATATGCGATTCGCTAGGGGCTTCACCATGCAGTAGCTCAAGAAAATGACCGCCCACGCTGTCTTGGTCGCTCTCAAGGCTGATGACTTTGCCATTGTGGCTGTAGTGATACCAGTACAACAGCATAGAACCCAGTGACGCGATGAGTTTATCCGCGATGTCACGGGCTTCTGAAGCTGGCTGGCTTTCACGCTCAGGCAAGGTACAGCCGAGTGCCGATACGCCTGTACGCATCACATCCATGGGGTGAGCATGGGCAGGTAAGGCTTCAAGCACTGCCAGTACATTGACAGGCAAGTTACGCATGGTTTTGAGTTTTTTCTTGTAGGCATCTAGTTCATGACGGTTTGGCAGATGACCGTGAATCAGTAGGTGAGCCACTTCTTCAAACTCGCTGTCTTTTGCCAAATCCAAAATATCATAGCCACGATAGCTTAAATCATTGCCTGTACGTCCCACAGTACATAGCGCAGTATTCCCTGCGGGCACGCCTGATAGGGCAACGCTCTTTTTGGGTTTTGGCTTGTTTTCGGTGGCTTCTGTCGCTGGGGTGTCTTTTGACATGGTAAAACTCCTTTTTAGCGTTATTAAGTGTTTAGCGTATCTTGCCAATTATTTTTTTGCTTGAAACAATGCGTCCAATTTTTGCTCATATGAATGGTAATTTAAGAAATCATACAATTCCATACGGGTTTGCATGGTATCTACCACAGATGTTTGTACGCCTTCATCTTTTAGGGCTTGGTAGACGTTGAGGGCGGCTTTATTCATCGCACGAAACGCGGATAACGGATACAGCACCATGTCCACACCGACATCAAACAATTCTTTGGTGGTGTAAAGATCGGTTTGACCAAACTCAGTCATATTGGCAAGCACAGGGATATCTAGCACATCGGTAAATTTGCGGTACATGGCGATATCGGTTAAAGCTTCGGCAAAAATCATATCTGCGCCTGCTTCTTGAAACGCCACCGCGCGCTCTACCGCCGCATCCAAGCCTTCAACCGACAGGGCATCGGTACGCGCCATCACCACAAAGTCAGGGTCAACTTTGGCATCCAGCGCAGCTTTTAGGCGGTCAACCATCTCGCTGGTTGAGACGATTTCTTTGTTGGGGCGATGACCACAGC
>CALAPG010000005.1 GCA_937889485.1 uncultured Moraxella sp.
AGGCGAAGACACTCTTTCCCTACACGACGCTCTTCCGATCTGGGCGAGATTGCCAATACAGTCTCTGGCAACGCCCGCCGCGAGTTTGGAGCAGATTTTATTATTTCCCCCCCCATTATTGTAGATGGGGCACCTAGCACGATGTTTTTACCCAAAGGCAAACGCGCTTATATTATTCCAGTGCGCTGGGAAAAATATAAAACGCTGATTGGCATTTGTTTGTCATAGCCACCATCGCAAAAAAAACAGGTAGCCTTGACTACCTGTTTTTTTAAGTGGGGTAAAAGACAGGGTTATTCCCATTCAATGGTAGCAGGTGGCTTGCTTGAGACATCATAGGTGACCCGTGATACTTCTTTGATTTCATTCATAATACGGTTGGATACGGTTTCAATCAAATCGTATGGCAGATGCGCAAAACGCGCAGTCATAAAGTCTACAGTTTCAACGGCACGCAGCGCGATCACCCACGCATAACGACGACCGTCACCGACTACACCCACTGATTTGATGGGTTGAAATACCGCAAACGCTTGCGCGGTTTTTTGATACCACCCTGATTTTTCAAGCTCTTGCATAAAAATGGCGTCGGCTTCGCGAAGAATGTCGGCATATTCTTTTTTGACTTCACCCAAAATACGCACGCCCAAACCCGGCCCTGGAAATGGGTGGCGATAAATCATTTTTTCAGGTAAGCCCAATGTTACCCCAAGTTTGCGTACTTCATCTTTAAATAGGTCACGTAGTGGTTCGACCAATTTAAAGTGTAAGTCTTCAGGTAAGCCACCCACGTTGTGATGACTTTTGATGACGTGCGCCTTGCCTTGGTGACTTTTTGCCGATTCAATCACGTCTGGATAGATGGTACCTTGCGCTAAAAATTCGATGCCGTCGCCTTCACCTGCAAGATCACGAGCCGTGTCGGCAAATACGTCAATAAAGGTTTTGCCAATAATTTTACGTTTGGCTTCAGGATCGCTCACGCCTGCCAATGCCGTTAAGAATCGGTCTTCGGCATCCACACGAATCACTTTAACGCCCATGTTTTCTGCAAAAATTTGCATGACTTGGTCGCCTTCATGCAAGCGCAATAAGCCATTATCCACAAAAACACAAGTCAGCTTATCACCGATGGCTTTGTGTAACAACGCCGCCACCACTGAGCTATCTACCCCACCTGATAGCCCAAGTAACACTTGTTTGTCACCAATTTGCTGTTGTAACTGTGACACGCGCATGTCAATGATGTTGTCAGGCGTCCACGCATTGGCGCACCCACAAATTTGGTGAACAAAGCGCCCTATCAACGCTTCACCTTGCAAGGTGTGAGTCACTTCGGGGTGAAATTGGACACCATAGTATTGTTTGCTTTCATTTGCCATGGCAGCAATGGGACAGCTTGGGGTGCTGGCAGTTACCACAAAACCTTCGGGGAGTTGGGATACTTTATCGCCGTGACTCATCCACACGTGAAGCTGGTTAGGGGCATCTTCAATACCGCGAAAAAATGCATTGTCTTGCGCAGTTTTTTCGATGGTAGCGGCACCAAATTCTTGAAAGCTACTAGATTCAATTTTGCCTCCAAAGCGGTCTGCCATCGCTTGCATGCCGTAGCAAATCCCGAGTATCGGCACATTAATTTCAAATATCGCCTCATTAATTTTTGGGCTGTTTTCGGCATAGACGCTTTCAGGCCCACCCGATAAGATCACCCCTTTTGCACCAAATGCATGGATGCGTTCGGCATCAATGTCATAAGGATACATCTCACAAAACACCCCCGCTTCGCGGACGCGGCGCGCGATTAATTGGCTATATTGTGAGCCATAATCTATAACCAAAATACGGTCTTGTTTGATTTGAGTATTGGATGTCGACATACTAGCCTCTTTGTTGCAGTCATTGAATGCCCAGTGTGTTAACGCTTGGGCGCAAGGGGAAAAAATATTAGCAATATTGTAGCAAGTAACGCTGTTTTTTGCTGATTTTTATGTGCTAAAAATTTGGGATTAATATTACCGGTCAGCACAGAATTCGGACTGTAATCTACGCTAAGGAATTTTATCGATTTTTAAGTTCTTTGAACCTTCATTACCTCCTCAACATAGTCTAAAGTTACCTTTTTCCACCTAAAAATTACTGACAGATGGCGGGTTATTGCCATAATGATTTTTGCTTTTTTTAAGTTACTTGATTCCTCACTGGAAGATTGGATATTACCCATGGCTTTGTCACGAATTGTTTATCTTAGTTACATAAACCTCCTGTAACCTTGAATTACTTTACCAAACTCTACGCAAATTTCCTCATTCACCAACAGAGCTGCCAAAAATTTTGATTATTATAAAAGGGTAGTGATTGCTGACTAGCACATGGCAGTTCAATAGCCGCTAGCTAGCCCTGTTTCACTAGATAAAAAAGTGAGTTAAAATAGCCTAACTATCTATTTTGATTCACTTTATCACAACAAGCTTTTAGCAAAAACAACAAAACAATAACGCGCCGCCAAGGTTACGCACGGTGCAGCATTCATAATGATACAATAGATAATGAGGATAATATCATGGCAGATAACATCAACAATGACCACTTAAACCGTGATCCTATTACTGGCGAACCAGGCTCACACCCAATTGGCACTGCAGTTGGCGGTCTCGGTGGGGCAGCGGCAGGGGCAGCCATTGGCGCCATTGGGGGTCCACTTGGCATGCTAATTGGGGGTGCCATTGGTGCCATTGCAGGCGGCTCGGCAGGGCATGCAGCAGGTGAAGCGATTGACCCAACAGTAGAAGATACCTATTGGAACGATACTTACCGTAATACCACTTACTATAAAGAAGGCTATGATTATAGCACCGATTACCAGCCAGCTTATGCAGTGGGCTATGCCAACCGCGCGCGCTACCCTGTGGGTACTAGCTTTGAGAGTGTTGAGTCAGATTTAGAGCGTAGCTGGAATGAAGTAAAAGGCAACTCTCGACTAGCTTGGGCAGAAGCGCGTGAAGCGATCCGTGATGGTTGGGACAAAACAGAAGCGCGTATCGCAGGGCATGATTATGCACCCCGTTTACGCAGTGTTGATGGCTATGCAGCGGGCGAGGAAAAAGGGCATCCCGTTGCCACTGGTACTGGCGCCTTGGGCGGCGCAGCGGCAGGGGCAGCGGTAGGCTCGGTTGCAGGTCCTGTGGGCACACTAGTTGGCGGTGCCATTGGTGCCGTAGCAGGCAGCGCTGCAGGTCACGAAGTGGGTGAAGCAGTCAACCCAACCACTGCAGAGGATGCGTATGAAAAACCCCACCCTGTAGCAAGCGGTTCAGGTGCCCTAGGAGGGGCTGCAGCAGGTGCGGCAGTGGGCTCGGTTGCAGGTCCTGTGGGCACGCTGGTAGGTGGCGCCATCGGGGCCGTTGCGGGTGGTGCAGCAGGTCATGAAGTTGGCGAGGCAGTTAACCCAACTGAAGCGGGCGAGCAGCGTAAAGAAGCCAACCCTGTAGCCAGTGGCACAGGTATGGCAGCCGGTGCCGCCACAGGTGCAGCAATTGGTGCCGCAGGCGGACCTATCGGCTCATTGGTAGGGGGCGCCATTGGTGCTGTTGCGGGCGCTGCCACAGGAAATGCGGTTGCCAATACGCTAGAAGGTAACACCGAAGAGGATGCTTACTGGCGCGACAACTATGCAACCACTAGCTACTATGCACAAGGTTATGACTACGATACGGACTACCGATCAGCGTACGACTACGGTTACCGCGCTCGTCATCACTTCAATGATGCAAACGATTTTGACAGTGTTGAAAATGAGCTACGCCAAGATTGGGCGCAGTTTAAAGGGCAATCTCGCCTTAGCTGGGATCAAGCTCGCTTAGCCGCACGTGACGCATGGTACCGCATTGAGCGCTAATTGTTGCAGGGTTTGCCACCCAACCACAAAAAAGACTTTCATGAATATGAAAGTCTTTTTTTATTGCCCATTGATAAACTTCTGGGGTTAGGTTTGGTCGTCTTGTAAAAAAAACCGCCTTGCTCTGGCAATAAGAAAAGTTAAAAACTATTGCTTAAACCAACACCATTTTTAGCCCAATTCCAATCAGTACCAAGCCACCAAAGATTTCGGCTTTGCTCTCAAGCCATGTACCTGACTGTTTTCCCAAAAACACCCCAAAAAAGCTAAACACCGCCGTCACCACGGCAATGATTAGACAAGATAGCCACGCATTAACAGGTATCAAGTTTAGGGTAAACCCTGCTGCCATTGCATCAATACTGGTGGCAATTGCCAAAGTGGTCATGGTTTTATGAGTCACCACAACACCGCTATTAGCAACGTCTAAGCCATCACTATGAGGCACTTCATCTTCCTCTGAATCGCTAGACAATGCCTCATACAGCATTTTGCCGCCCAGTCCGACCAAAATAATACAGGCAATCCAAGGTGCCAAATGGGCAATAAAACCCAAGATACTGCGCCCCCCTAGATAACCAATAAGCGGCATGACCCCCTGAAAAACACCAAAATACACACCCGCCATCACAGCAATCTTGGCGGTACCGTAGCGATGTTTTGCCCCAAGCCCAATTGCTACGGCAAATGCGTCCATCGACAGTGCCAGTGCTAACAACAGCAATGCAACCATAAAATATCCTAAAGCAGTGCGCTAAAATAAAACCACCTGATATCGCTAACAGGTGGCTTCGTGGTTTGATAAATGACTAAATGTCCAAATTGGTCACTGTCAATGCGTTTTCTTCAATAAAGGCACGTCTTGGCTCAACATCGTCACCCATTAGGCAAGAGAATAAATGATCGGCGGCAATCGCATCTTCAATGGTGACTTTGAGCATATGGCGGTTTTCTGGATCCATGGTGGTTTCCCACAGTTGGTCAGCATTCATCTCACCCAACCCTTTATAACGCTGTATTCCTAGCCCGCGTCTAGCATCTGCCATAATAAACTGCCAAAGCGCTGCCATATCTTTGATGGGCAGCTTTTTATCGCCTTTGGCAATGTAAGCGCTATCTGATAACGCGTCTCTCCACTGACTGGTTAAGCGGTGCAAGCGGCTATATTCACCTGAGCCAACAAATGCAGTATCCAACAAATAAGCATGTGGTAGTTGGTGGATAAAAATGGTGATTCTTGGCAAATAATAAGTTTTGCTCGTCTCACCCTCTTGCTTAACAAAGCTTTCTAGCGCAATTTGTGGGTTTAGCCCTTGAGCAGTGATAGCAAGATTTTGGGTTAATTCTGCCACCCAGGCTGTCATGTACGCGTCATCTTCAATCAAAGCTAGGGTCAGTTTTGGACTGACCGCCAGCGCCTCTAATACCGCGCTTGGGTATTTAAGCTGTAAGCGATTTTTGATGGTTTGGGTTTGGTTATATTCATTAAGTAGCGTTTCTAGCGCTTGTCCAGTAATGGCAGGTGTGTCTTCACTAAGGTGCAGCTGAGTTTCATCAATGGTAGATGACAATAAGTAGGCTTTTAACGCTTCATCATCTTTCACATATAGCTCTTGGCGTCCTTTTTTGACTTTATAAAGCGGTGGCTGCGCAATATAGATGTGACCACGCTCCAGCAGCTCTGGGGTTTGACGAAAGAAAAAAGTCAGTAATAAGGTACGAATGTGTGAACCATCCACGTCCGCATCGGTCATGATGATGATTTTGTGGTAGCGCAGTTTATCGGGGTTATACTCATCAGGTCCAATACCTGTACCGAGTGCCGTAATTAGTGTACCCACCTCTTGAGAGGACAGCATCTTGTCAAAGCGGGCACGCTCCACATTTAAGATTTTACCTTTGAGGGGTAAAATTGCCTGCATTTTACGGTTGCGCCCTTGCTTGGCAGAACCGCCTGCCGAATCGCCTTCCACAATATAAAGCTCTGATAAGGCAGGGTCTTTTTCTTGGCAGTCCGCCAATTTACCAGGTAATCCTGCAATATCTAAGGTGGTTTTACGACGCGTCATTTCACGGGCTTTACGCGCCGCTTCTCGCGCCCGCGCGGCATCAATAATTTTGCCTGCAATGCCTTTGGCAGCGCTTGGGTTTTCTAACAAATAATCGCTAAATTTGTCATGCATCGCCGATTCAACCGCCGATTTTACCTCACTTGATACCAGTTTATCTTTGGTTTGACTAGAAAATTTTGGATCAGGAACTTTGACAGAGATAATCGCGGTTAGCCCTTCTCGCGCGTCGTCGCCTGTCACTGCAACTTTCTCTTTTTTCATCAGATTTTCGTTGTCCATGTAGTTGTTTAGACAACGGGTTAATGCCGAGCGAAAGCCTGATAAATGGGTGCCACCATCTTTTTGCGGGATATTATTGGTAAAGCAGAGCACTTTTTCGTTGTAGCTGTCTGTCCACTGTAGCGCCACTTCCACGCTGATACCATCGGCTTGTTCACTGGTAAAATGAAACGTGTCGTTCATTCCATTTTTGCCTGCGTTGATATAGGATACAAACTCAGAAAGCCCACCCACATGTTCAAATTCATGGCGTTTGTCTACGCGCTCATCGGTCAACACAATGCGTACACCTGAATTTAAAAAAGACAACTCACGCAAACGCTTGGCAAGTATTTCATAGTCAAAAATCGTGCCGTTAAAAATGTCACTGCTGGGGTAAAAACGCACTTGAGTACCTGTTTGGTCAGTGGCTTCTAACTGTTCGATGGGCGCGACAGGTTCACCATCGGCATAAGTTTGGCAATAATGATAGCCATCTCGCCAGATTTCTAACACCAATTTTTTGGACAGCGCGTTGACCACCGAAACGCCCACCCCATGCAAGCCCCCTGAGACTTTATAGCTATTGTCATCAAATTTGCCGCCTGCATGTAGTACCGTCATAATCACTTGTGCAGCAGATACACCTTCCTCTGGGTGAATATCAACAGGAATACCACGGCCGTTATCTTTAACGCTCACCGACTCATCTTCATGAATGATAATGTCAATTTGGTCACAATGACCCGCTAATGCTTCGTCAATAGCATTGTCTACCACTTCAAACACCATGTGGTGCAGCCCTGTACCATCATCGGTATCACCAATGTACATACCAGGGCGTACGCGCACGGCTTCTAGCCCCCGAAGTACGCGAATACTGTCTGATCCATAAGTTTTATTTTCGTTGTGAGCAGGCGTGGCTTGGTCTATCTGTTGCTGCGTATGATTGGCTACATTCATTGATGTATCAGTCATGATGACTCCATTAGTATGACTATGATAAAATTTCAATAAAATCATTCATTTATAGTCATGTATTGATTGATTTTTTATCACTAAATAAAGTAGCTATTTTAACAAATTTTGGCTAAAAAGTCATGGATTATCCATCATTGTTTGCTGCTTGAACCACGGCTGTACCTAAACCCATAGCCGCGTTGTGAAGCAAACTATCACTCGCAACAACAACTCGCCCCTTATGACCAAGCTGCTTCACTTATGGGTAAGCTGATAGGCGCCACCTCGCCATGTTTCACGTGAAACACAGTAACATCTTCTTGCCATATCGCCATGAGTGAGGTCACCATATCATCAGATAAGCTGGTAATAAATAGCTGTGATTTGAGCGCTTGTAGCCCCGAAAGCAGCAGGGAGAGTGCCGTGCTATCAAGCTCAGCGGTAATATCATCAATCAGCACTAAAGGCGTCTTATTCACTGCGTTGAGTAAGGGCAATTGTGACAACCTAAGCGCCATCATTAACAATTTTTTTTCGCCCCTTGATAGCATATCTGTGGCGGGTAAAGTATGCTTATGGGCGCGCCCATGCTCATCGGTTGTTACCAAATCAATTACCACATTGAGATCGGCACGGTGACTGCCCACCCGAGTATAGCCAAGATCCCTGTCCATAGGCAAGCGTTCAGACAACATTGCCCCCAACCCGCGTTCAACATCAAACCCAGCGCTATACCTAAGTCTTAATTGGTGTGCATAAGCGGGCAAAAAAACTTGGATTTGGGCTTCAAAATAAGGCTGCCAGCGCTTGATCATGGCACTTCTAGCTTGATGAATAGCCGCGGCATATGCACTTAACTGATTGTCCCAAGCTTGAAGCTCATGTCGCTGGATAACACTTAGCTCAGCATGACCTTGATAGCGCTTTAGCAAGCTATTACGCTGCCGAAGTAACCGCTGATAGCTAAGCCAGCTACCATGGAAGCTTTGTTCCACGTGAAACACTAGCCAATCCAACAGCTCACGGCGTGCTTGGCTCCCTTGTTCTAACTGACTAAGCGTGGCAGGTTCTAACAACAGCGTAGGCAGCCGCTGGGCAAGCGGACTTTGCGTGGTCACTGATTCGCCATCAAGGCGTAACTGGGTGCTAGCGTCCAAAGATTTTTCAATAGCAACGGTTTGGGTTGCGCCTAGTTGGGCAAAAACCGTGGTAGTGGGATAGCCGTGTGCGATATAATGCTTGGGCTGATGATGACGAAAGCTTTTCCCCCGTGACAGTAGGTAAATACTTTCTAACAAAGATGTTTTACCGCTGCCGTTGGCACCCACAAACACATTGCAACTACTGGGATAAAGCGTCATATTGCGTAAATTACGAAAATTTGAGATGGTTAACTGCGTGATATTCATAATTGTTTTCCATCCCTGCCGCTTAAATTGACAAGCACTGCCCTAGATGCGCATTGGCATCACAACAAATTCATGTTGGCTATCGTGATATTGTTGCACTAACACAGACGCATTGGCTTGGCTCATATGAAAATCGATATCACCTTGCAGCACATTTAGTACATCCAATAAATATGCCACATTAAAAGAAATTTCTAAAGATTCGCCTTGGTAATTAACCAATAATTGTTCGCTAGCTTCATCTTGCTCAGCATTGCTTGCGCGTACCAACAACTGCCCATCACCCGAAAATTCAAACACCACGCCCCGTGATTTTTCATTACTCAAAATTGCCACACGGCGTAGCACATGAGCAAGTTGTTCTTGATTAATGCGGGCAAGCTTATTGCTGCTAGCGGGCATGACTCGGCGATAATCTGGAAATTTTCCATCAATAAGACGGGCAGTAAACGCCACCGTAATGGCATTTTTCATCTCACCTTCACTATCAACTTCCCCAAAAGGCAGTAAAACTTGCAAAAATTCACGACCAACATTTAGCGTAATTTGGTTATCATGGTTAGGCAACATGCGTCTTAGCTCAGCGAGCAATCGCTGTAATTCTAATACCGCTTTTCTTGGTAAAATTGCGTCTAGGCTGACTTGCTCATCACAATCAATCACCGTTTTTGCCAATGCTAAACGGTGCCCATCTGTTGCTACCGTGGATAATTGTCTAGCCTTGACCTCAAATAACATGCCCGTCAAGTAATAGCGAACGTCCTGCACTGCCATAGCAAAATGAGTCTTATCAAGCAGATCTACCAAAGCCTCACGAGGTAGCTGAATAGGCGTCACTTGCTCAGGCTCCCCTAACATCGGAAAATCTTGAGCAGGCAAAGTGCTTAATTTAAAACGGCTACTACCACAAACAATCAAACATTGCTTGTCATCGCCAACCGTAATTGATACAGGCAGACCATCAGGCAGCAACTTAACAATATCTTTAAATTTATTGGCAGGCACTGTGATTTCACCCGGCTGTTTACAAGCAGATTCTGGCAAATTAAGCGTGGCTTGTAACTCTAACTCCAAGTCCGACGCCACCATCACCAATTGGGTATTGGTTAGCGCCAATTTCATATTACCCAAAATGACCATGTTATGGCGCTTATCTGCCGCCTTAGAAATTAAATTAATGGCTTGTAACAACAAGTCACGAGAAATCATTAATTGCATGGTGACGCCCCAAATACGTGATAAAAAAATTCTTGCCCATTATAAAGACTAATACATCAAAAATCTTCGTGATAATCGTTAAGTCTGTAACATTAATTTTAAAGAGCGATAGTCTTTATCAAACATAGGATCACTCAAACACAGTTGTTGTACTTTTTCACAAGCATGCATCACCGTTGTATGATCCCGCCCCCCAAAAGATTGCCCAATCTCTGTAAAGCTATGGCTAGTTAGCTCACGGGCAAGCATCATGGCAATTTGTCTAGGGCGAGCAATATGACGTAGTCGTTTTTTACCCATCAAATCTTTAACAGAAATATCATAAAACTCAGCAACCACCTTACGAATATTATCCATACTCACCGCTTGGACGCGAATCGCAATCACATCTTTAAGCGCCATTTGCACCAACTCTAGATGAATGGGCTGGTTGAGCAACCGCGAAATCGCCAACACCTTATTCAACGCCCCTTCAAGCTCACGCACGTTTGCCACGATATGCTGCGCGATAAAAATAGCACAATCCTTGGGTAACACCACATCTTGCGTTTTGGCTTTCTTTTGTAAAATCTGGATCCGCGTATCAAGTTCTGGCGGGTCTAACGCCACCGACACCCCCCAAGCCAAACGCGATTTTAAGCGCTCATCAAAATCGGTCAACGCGCTTGGATGACGATCAGAGGCCAACACCACCTGCTTATTTTTACTCATAAAATCATTAAGTAACAGCAAAAATTGCTCACTACTTTTTTGCTTACCAGCGATTACATGAATATCATCAATAATCAGCAGATCCGCCTTCTTAATCTTATCTTTAAACTCATCAATCTTTTGTTTTCTGAGTGAGTTAACTAGCTGATTTACAAACTTATCTGAGGTAAAATAAAAAAAACGCTTGCCTTGTTTTAAAATCTCATGGGCAATCGCGTGCATCAAATGGGTTTTACCCAGTCCTGTAGACCCATAAATAAACAGCGGATTATTTTTTGATTGTCCCAAGTTACTTGCCGTATCACGGCAGATGCTATACGCAATCTGATTAGACTTAGCAGTGACAAACTGATCAAACGTAAACTGCGGATCAATATACTGAAATGAACGCTGCAGCTCAGTCTTAGCAGGGTCGTTTAGCGTCTCAGACAAAACATGACTGCCAACAGCAGACGTCAAATTACTGGCCTTATCAATCTGAATATGTACCTGAATAGCCGCATCGGGCGCTAACTGGGTCACAATCTGTTGAATCTGCAGCAAATGATGTTTTTCGATATAATTTGCAAAATATTGGTTTGGTACATTGATGACTAACGCTTGGTCTTGCAAATTTGCAGACAAAGGTCGAATCCACATGGTAAAAATATTATCAGGTACTTGATATTTTAACTCTTCAACGCACCGTGCCCATATTGAATCAACCATCGTTACACTATCCTCTAAAAATTGTGGCTAATTTAGCATAAAAGGCGTCTAAGTGAAAGTGAATTTCCTGTGGATAACCCCGTGTATATCTTTGTGGATAATTAAAATTTTAAAGTTGTTAACAAGTTATGTACCGCTTATCTACACAGTTATCAACATAATAAAT
>CALAPG010000006.1 GCA_937889485.1 uncultured Moraxella sp.
GGGCGATTTTTATGAGGTTTGGCTTACTGGCTAATTGTATTTTTGGTGGTTTGGC
The DNA here is from genome assembly GCA_937889485.1 of uncultured Moraxella sp. GTDB lineage: Bacteria > Pseudomonadota > Gammaproteobacteria > Pseudomonadales > Moraxellaceae > Faucicola. Next base: position 56 of record CALAPG010000006.1, read on the forward strand.
AGTGGTCATAACGATAACGTCTTATCTGTATCAGTTTATATGTATCAGTGTTCTAGTATGATGATACATTGTACTGAGCTTTGTGGGTTATTGCAAGTAGCAAAATTTTCTGACCAACAAAAATGCCAATGGGGCAGGCTAAAATTTTTCTGTCAAATTTGGCAATAACCGATCCACGTTATGCTGAGTGTATGCCTTTGCACCGCGTGACACCGTGGCAATTCCCACACCTAGCCGCTCGGCAATCTCTCGCTGCGGCAAGCCTTGCTGAAATAATGAAAAAATCTGAATACGATTGGCAATTTCTTTTTGCTCTTTTTCGGTGAGTAACGCCGCCATTACCTCGGTAATAAAAGCCTTGTCCTGCGACTGGGTAAACAAGGTAATGAGGTAATCATAAGCGGTTTGTGAGCTGGCAGAATTTGGCATAAGCGACTCGAATCTAATGCATAAAAAGTAAATTGTTCTAGTTTAGTGATACATTTTAAGGGCTTTATGTCATTATCACAACGCCTTTTTTTGACCATTGCCTACTGTGTTGGGTATCATGCTACCAAGGAGGCGCCGAGGGTTGCACCCGTGTTAAGTGCAATTTTAGCCCAGAAACACCAAAACCCTATTTCGCAAACGCCCGCTTTAAAGTATATTAGACAAATGCCCTTAAAAAAATCATAAGGAATCGATGATGAAACTATACACCGCTGATTTTCCCCCCAACACACGAAAAATTGAATGCCTGCTCAAAGCCAAAGGCGAAACACTTGATAACATTCATAATTTACAAGTCATTCACCTAGATTTAAGTCAGCATCAGCAGCGTTCTGAGGCGTTTACCGCTATCAACCCATTGCAACTATTGCCCGTGCTAGTGTTGGACGATGGCACTATTTTGAATGACTCGCAAGCGGTGTGTGACTATCTTGACTCGCGCATCGAAGGCAATGGCAAGCGCTTGATGGGGTCTGACACCTTGCAGCAAGCCAGAATTACTGCCATGACCCGTAATGCAGAGTTCCACGTGCTTTACAATATGATGTTGGCGTTTCAGCACGGGCATCCTGCCAGAGCGGGCGCAAACACCCAAGTCAGTGGCATGAGTGAGGATAGCCTTGCACGGGTCAAAAAAGCCTTGCCTTACTTTGATGCTATTTTGGCACAGCATAAATACCTGCTAGATGATCGACTCACCTTTGCCGATATCGTGCTATATATTGGTTTGGACTTTGGGCGCATAATGAAATTTAACCCCAAAGATGCCAGTGTGGTAGGCGAGCATGTCGCACGTTTTTATGAGATGATGCATGAAAAATTTGGCAAAAAATAAGCAGCTATGGCTCAAAAACTGGTAAAAAATTGACAAAAAAAGGGCAACGCTCAGCGTTTGTTTTGCTGGCATGCCCTTTTTTTGTATTAGCGATCTAAAGCGCGGGTCGCCATCAGCTTGCTAATGCCATCATACAATCGATCATTGACAGGCGTCTTAATCCCGTATTTTTTTCCCAAAGCCCGTATTGTCCCTGCAAACAAATCAAGCTCACACGCACGCCCTGCTTTTAAGTCTTGGCGCATCGAGGGCATGCCTTTGGGGTCAAGCGCGTCCATAATCGCCACCCACTGCACAAAATCTGCCTCAGTCAACGTCACGCCCTCTGCCTGTGCCACCGTCATCACTTCTCGCATGGCGGCTTTAAACAGCTCGCGCGCTTCGCCTGCTTGTTGTACGGTGGCAAAGGTACCTTCATAAAGTGCTACCGTTTGGTTAACGCCTGTATTGAGCATGAGTTTGCCCCATAGCTGGCGCGGCATATCGTCACTCACTGAATGGGGAAATTTGACTTGGCTAAGCAGACGATTGACCGCTGCTACGCGCGCGATTTCATCATGGTTATGACGCATTGCCCCAATCACCAGCTGCCCGTGGTCGCGGTAGATGAGCTGATTGGCGTTTTTCATCGCATCCATTTGCTGCGCGACACAATACACAATACGCTGCGCACCAAACTGGCTTGCCAAGACTTTTTCGCTAGCAATACCGTTTAATGCTGATACGATTAAGGTTTTTTCGCCCAATTGGCTGTTTATTAATGGCAAAACATCGGCTAATTGATAAAACTTGGTGCAAACGATGATTAAATCAGCAGGCGTGGTGGTGTCAGTCGGGGTGACGTAGTTGAGTGTTAGCGGCGTGCCATTGACCAATAATTCATCGGCTTGGTAGCGTTTGACCCGTTCGGGGTCAGCGACAATGCGTAAATTTTCAAAGGGTAGGTTAGGGGCGATTAAACTGGCAAATAACGCTCCCAATGCCCCAAAGCCTACAATAGCAATAACGGGCTGTGTGTTCATAGCAAATCCTTTTTATTTTGCGATACTGATAAAAGTTGTGCTAAAGTTTACCATATCATAAAAATTCTGCCGCCGAGCAAATAAAATATACCCACTCAAACAGGTGAGCGTATGGTTGGGCATACTGAACAATCCCGTAAAACTCGCATCGCTGCCCCCATAACAGCGGTCTATAAAGCGTGGGTACATTGATTATCCAACATCGGTGTATTTTTTGGACAACGCCAAACCTCAAGAGAGTAAAAAAATGAGCATCAATAGCCTAACAAGCGCCACATTATCATTGGCGGGCGCCTACTTTGTCACAGGCACAGATACCGAAATTGGTAAAACCACTACCACCTCGCAGCTGATCAAAGCCCTTGCCGAGCAGGGTAAATGTGTGTATGGCATCAAGCCTGTGACCGCAGGGCTAGAAACCGATGACAACGGCAACACTTATAGCGATGATGCCAAGCAAATCAACCAATTTGCCAATATAAAGCCGCCACTATCTGTCATTGCACCTATTTGCCTCACCACGCCTTGCTCACCGCACATTGCCGCCCACATTGACGGGGTAACACTTACCAAAACCCAAATTGTCCAAACCATTCGCCAGTCAATCAATCAGTACCCTGCGGATGTGATATTAGTCGAAGGTGCAGGTGGGTGGTTTACCCCGATTAATGACAGCCAAACCCTTGCTGATGTCGCTGTAGCCTTGAAGCTACCTGTAATTGTGGTGGTAGGCATTAAGCTTGGTAGCCTCAACCATGCCATGCTGACCCTACAGGCAATTTGGCAGGCAGGGCTCACGGTATCGATGGTGGTATTTAACGCGCTATCTAAAGATAGTGCCTTTGCCACTGAGCAAATAACGTGGCTACAGCAGCAAATCACACAGCAAGCTAGCAAGCATCAAGCCACCCTACCCATGCTATACCAGCAAGGGTTCATTGCCCGTTAACTCCCTCGAAATTTTTTGTGACACGCATTGCGTTTATTGGTAATATATGGTATAAATAGCGGCTTTAAATTTACTAGCGATTTTTTAGCGTTTTGTCTTAGCTGTGTGATGTAAGCGCCAAAAAATTAATTATTGATTAAGACTTTGATACTCAAAACTAGAAGCGTAGAACCCGTAGCGTTAGACGATATGCGAGCGGTTTTGGGGTATCAGTTGTGACAGGCATGAGCAGCCCTCATGCACACCGATTAGGAGTAAGCC
>CALAPG010000007.1 GCA_937889485.1 uncultured Moraxella sp.
TTATTGGTATTTTATTGCCTATATTACCTACCACACCATTTGTCTTGGTAGCCGCGTTGTGTTTTGCAAAAGGCTCCAAGCGCTGCCACCAGTGGCTACTAAAACATCGTGTTTTTGGTAAAATATTGCGTGATTGGCAACATAATCGAGCAGTGCCTTTAGCAGGAAAAATTCTGTCACTATCCATGATGACGCTATCTTGCACGATGTTGTTTTACCGACTACCCGCCACCCAAGTTTGGGTAGCATGTATGGTGAGCGCTATCTGTGTGCTTACGACTATTTGGATGTGGCGATTACCCACGTCCTAAACACACACTCAATCAAGCGCTATAATATTGAACGATTTTAAAAAACGCTTGTAAAAAACGATTTTAATCATTTAATCACATGCTGTGATCAGAGTAAGTAATGCCTTTACTTTCATAGACTTGATAAGTGGCTTGCAATAAATCTGTGACATAGGGATGAGACTGGTGTGCCAAAATATTCATAAAAATCGGGGTGGTGGCGTCCTCATGGCGCAAACGATGATAATGGATTTGCTCGGTACGCACCGTTTTTAGACTATCAGGCACCAAAGTAATTCCTTCACCTGCTGCCACCAATCCCAGCGCGATTTGGATATCGCGCACCTTGCTCGTAGCTCTTGGGCGCAATTGGTGCTGTTCAAACAAATATAGTAGCTGGTCGGTTTCTGCCAAATTGGGCTGATTTTTTAGGGTAGGTAAAGGGGTACGATGGTATAAAATTAAGGTTTCTTCCATCAGCTCTTTAAAGGCAATTCCAATATCGGCAGGGCGCTGTGCCAGTGGGTGTGCCATTGGTAGTGCCACTACAAAGCGTTCATGGCGCAAAAAAATCTGATGCACAAAGTGATCGGCATGGCGAAAACGACCAAACCCCACGTCAATATCGCCAGATTTTAATGCTGACATTTGCTGCTCAGAGTTGAGTTCAACCAGTTTGATATCCAACGTGGGGTGGCGCTGTTTGAGTTTTGAAATAATTTCTGGCAATAACCCATAAAGCACCGATGCCACAAAACCAATGGTCAAATGATTGAGGCGTTGCGGCTGGGCAAAACGCTGGGTAAGCTGACCAACCTGCGCCAGCTGCAATAGTAGGGGTTCAACTTGTGCCAAAAAAAAGTGCCCTGCAGGCGTGAGCGTCATAGGGCGGTGATAACGGTCTAACAATTCCACACCCAGCTGCTGCTCTAGCTGCTGTACGTGACGGCTCAGCGAGGGCTGAGAAATCTGCAATGACTGAGCCGCTTGGCTAAAACTGCCTGTTTTTGCGACCGCAATAAAATAAGTAATTTGAGCCACATCCATCATAACAACTGCTCTTATTGGGTATCAGACAAACAAAGTGATCAGTTTTTACCAATTTAATCGATAATACAAGTATTTTTGAGGATAAATCTAGTCAATTTGATTCTATGATTCAAATTAATGTGTCATTTGCCCCATATTGGGTCAATCCATATCGCAAGGTTACCTAAACAAATTTGTCTATACAAAGCTAGCATGAACATGGCATGATTAAACTATTTTTGATAAAATCGCTATCGATAAAAAAATAAATTGACTGATCTTGATCAAGGGCACGTTCTATGGCTATTCACTTACCCAAGCCAAACCAATCACCAGAACCGCCGCAGCGGACAGCGGCAGCAAATGCAAATAATGGCAGCTATGATAACATGAATCTGAGCCATCACTACACAGCTTATAATGACAGCAAGTTTTATGCATGGGAAGGGCGCATTGGGCGTATCCAGTACATGGCGTACCCCACATTTTTTGCATTTTTTGCGGTACTGGTCATTTTACTGCTACTTGCTGTTACAGGGGGTATGCAAAGTCTGATGACGGGTAACACCCAAAGCATGACGGGCGTCATGGTCATAGTTATTGGGGTATTATGGCTGCTACTGGCGTACATACAATTTGCGACCACCAAACGACGCCTCAATGATCTCAATAAAACAGGTTGGCTATCGCTTTTATTATTTATTCCTTTGGTAAGCTTGATTTTATACGTTTATTTAATGTTTGTGAAAGGAGACGCGGGCAGCAATCGTTATGGTCTACCGCCCAGTCCCCCTAGCAAACTTGTGATTATTGTAGGGCTTGTGCTGCCGCTTGTGGGCGTTGCCATGATAGGGGTAATTGCAGCCATTGCTATACCTGCTTATCAAGACTACGTGACGCGCGCCCAAACTGCACAAACCCAAGCTATCAACACTGCTGCATCAACACCTGAGCCAGACATGACTGCAGCTGCCAATACCGCCGCGTCAGCCTCTCAGTCGGTGCCCTTGCGTCAAGAAACAGTGGTCATCTCTGGGGAGCAACTAGGCAATGGTGCTGTGCCAACAAACCAAAGTCAACCGAGCAGCGAAACCCCCTTACAAACGGCGCCGCCTGTGGCAGCTGAGGAAGCAGCGGATTCTCAAAAACCGTTGAATAATAGTGATTTAGAAACCTTAATGCCCGATACACCCCCACCAAATAATAAAGAAAAATCAGGCAACGACAAACCGACACCACAAGGCAGTATGTCTTATGAAGACTTTATCAAAACCTCTCAAACCACAGTCTACATAGACCGCTAATATAGAGCACTAAAAATTGATAAGCATTGAGGTTACAAAAGGTTTCAAACACGCATATTTACTCATATAAAACATTTTTTTATAACAAAACACCTGCTAAAACTTAGCGGAATTAACAGAGGGTTCTTCTTATAATATGAGCTATTAAATAGGGGAACTATTATGAAATTACACCAAACTTCTACCCTGCCATCATCAGACCGACGGTTTGATGGCAGTAGCGCACCCAGTCATAGCGCCCGATTGCCGCAAAAGTTAACAGCAGACTTTGGACGCTATACCAAAAAAAATATGCCGCCTGTGCTTGGGTCA
>CALAPG010000008.1 GCA_937889485.1 uncultured Moraxella sp.
TTGAGCCAGACACGGTTAAAGCCACTGCCAAGGCAGGTATTTGGTCGGTGATTTTTTATATGGTGTGGTACAACCTGGGTTATTTGATGCAAAAAATGCTCAAAAACTATGGGCTCAATGCTTCTATTGAGCAGCTGTTACACAATTTGTTATCCATGCTGATTATTGTGTTGTGGATTGCCAGTGTAATGTCACAGTTTGGATTTGATATTGTTTCGGTGGTGGCAGGTCTTGGCATTGCAGGGATTGCGGTGGGGTTTGCCGCGCAGGCGACACTGGCTAATTTTATTGCAGGTATCACTATTTTGGTTGAGCAGTCTTTTCAAGTGGGTGATTGGGTCAGCATCAATGATAAAGAAGGCAAGGTGGTACAGATTGCCCTACGCACAACCCAAATTTTGACGCGTGATAATATTACGGTGATTTTTCCAAATTCTACGGTGGCGTCTGCCGAGGTGATTAATTTAACCTCAAAAAATCTGATACGCTTTGATATTGAGGTAAGAATTGCGTTGGAGGCGGATATTGAGGCGGCACGGGCGATTATTATAGCAATTTTACTTGATACCAAAGAAGTGCTTGAGCGCCCTGCTCCCACTGCGACTGTGGATAAAGTGGGAGATTTTGGGGTATTTTTTATTGTCCGTTTTTGGCTTAATCCACCGCATGTGTCACGCCTGCCTTTTATCAAAGAGGGTTTGCGAGAGCAAATCAAACACGCCTTAGATGCCGCGGGTATTGCCACCCCCTACCCACATATGCAGTTAATGTTGCCGTTGCCAGATGCAGATCAAGCAGCGCTGACGCCTCGCACGCCTGCTGATTGAAGCTTGCCATGGGTCATCTTAACTGGCGTTTTATTCAATAAAATCGCGTATTCGAGCGTTTTTGCCCAGCATAAACATGTTAGAATAGTAGGTTACTATTACTTTGATTTTTTGGCAGTTTTTATGACCGATATGACCCAAGCAGTTCACCCTACCCCACAAGCCGCCTTACCGCCTAAGCCTACCTTTGCCATTGTCATTACTTGCGCAGACGGGCTGGAATTACCGCTACAGACTGAGCTGGCAAGTTTTGGCATTGAGGCAGTGATTGACCGAACAGGTCGGCTAAATGCCAATTTAACCCTCGAAAAAATTTATCAAGTCTGCTTGTGGTCACGGGTTGCCTCGCGTGTGTTGATGCCGCTTGGCAAAAAAAATATCAATGCTGAATATGACATTGCTGAGCAGCTATATACATTTGCCAAAACCATCAAGTGGACGACTGTATTTGCCGTTGAGCAGACGTTTGCGATCCGTTTGTCCTTGGATAAGCGCGTACAAGCCAATCAGCAATTTACCATGCTACGCGTCAAAGATGCCATCGCAGACCATTTTAATGAAAAAATTGGCAGCCGCCCCAATGTGGATAAAAACCCAGACTTTGCCATTTTTGTAACGGTTAATGACAAGCAAGCTGAAATCTATCTTGATTTGTCGGGTACCAGTTTGCACCGCCGTGGCTATCGGGTTGCCATGACTGAGGCACCACTCAAAGAAAACCTAGCGGCGGCGCTGCTATATAGCATTAATTTTCACCAAACGCGCTATGACAGTATTGTAGATCCTATGTGTGGCTCAGGCACCCTATTGATTGAAGCGCTGCTGATGTTTGCTGATTATGCCGTAGGGCTTGACAAGGTGGATAGCCAGTTTGGTTTTTATGCATGGCAACACCATGATGACGCGCTTTGGCAGTCTATGGTGACAGACGCCCAAACCCGTTTTCACCAACGATTAGACGCCATGCAAGCAGGCAACATGCCAGCTGTGTTTGGCTTTGATATGGACGCAGGTGCAGTCCGCGCCACTCACAAAAACTTGATGGCAGCAGGGCTTACCCCGATTATCAACCGCATCACCTTGCAGCAGCGCTCGCTTGCTACCCTAAACCTTGCCTTGGAAAAACAAGTCAACGGCTGGCAGCAACCCCTATTTATCACCAACCCCCCTTATGGTGAACGTTTGGGTGAAGAAACCCTTATCAAGCCGCTCTATCAAGGGCTTGGCAAAAAGCTGCAACACTTATTTGCCCAAAACCCACACCCCGTGACCTTAGGCGTACTTGCAGCCAAAGTAGAAGAAGCCGATACCCTGCCGCTGGTTGAGCCCAAAACGTTACGCTGTCATAACGGTGCCATTACCGTATATTTTCGCTACGGCAAGCTCATTCAGCCTGCTAATTTGCCAATCATACAACGTTACGAAAAACGTGACATCGCGGTAGAAGAAGGTCAAGACTTTATCAACCGCCTTCAAAAAAACCTTGCCAATCTCAAAAAACAGGCGCAAAAACAGCAAGTCACCAACCTACGGGTCTACGATGCCGACTTACCAGATTTTAAAGTTGCTGTAGATATTTATGGCGATTTTGTCCATGTACAAGAATACGCCGCCCCAAAATCTATCCCCCCTGAAACTGCCAAAAAACGTTTCAACCTTGCTTTGCTAGGGGTACGAGAAGCGCTAAACATCAACCGTGAGCAAGTATTTATCAAAACGCGCGCAAGACAGGCAGGCGCTGAGCAGTACGAGAAAAAAGGCACCACAGGCAAGTTTCACATTGTCAGTGAACCTACCGTCAACAAGCAGGCGGCTTTTTTCTTTGTGAATTTTAGTGACTACTTAGACACGGGGTTATTTTTAGACCATCGCAGTATTCGTAAGATTATTGCAGAATACGGATTAGACACCATGTTGAAAGAAGTTCTTGGAGGCGAGGAAGATTTGTTCCTTGACCTA
>CALAPG010000009.1 GCA_937889485.1 uncultured Moraxella sp.
AGTTGCCTTATATCCACCGCCTGAAGTCGGTGGTTTTACGGCAACGGAGGATAAATAACGCATTGTTTTTCCTTCTATCGTTTTATAAAGATGAACAGCCACTATGACTGTCGTCGTTGTTGTGATAATGAGGGCTATCAGCAAAACAGGGCTCTGCCACATATCGCGGATGATGGTTTAGATAGGTGGTTAAAGTTTGCACCAGCCTGTCTTGCAGTATCGTGGGTGCCACAATTTCAATATGGGGAATCCAGTAACGAATTTGCGGCAAAATTTCTCGTTCATGGACATTTTTACAAACCAAAAATAACGTACCGTCACCCATTTCTCGCAAAATTTCTTGGTTAGGAAAAATGCGCCGCCTCAGAAAATACGTGGCAATACTTGGGTGAATTTTTAGCACCACCTCATCAATGGTGCCCACAAAATAGATACTATCGGACGTATCAATGCGCTGATTAATCTTCATATCGGGTTCAAACACTTGATCGGGGCAAGGTGTCAAAAAACTTAAGCGGGTCAAGCTAAATGTCTTAATCACCCCGTTGTGCGTGGCGATCAGATACCAAACACCTTTTTTATTGACCAAGCGATACGGCTCAACCACATAGTCCTTTGCAAGCGCTTGGTGCGCGTTTTTTAGGCGCTTATAACGAAATGACAAGGCGTAGTGGTTGTCAATCGCTTTGAGAATTTGGTCAAATTCATACTGGCGATCTTGGATGCTTTCATAATCAAAGCCTTTGACCTGAATGCTATCTTTGAGGTACTTGTGAAAAAACGACTGATCGATTTTATGAAACAGCTCTGAGACACTGGCAAACTTGGCAAAACGGCGAATATCCCCAAGATCCATTTTTCCCATCAAAGTTTTGTCCAAACGGTAGACGCCTTGCGCCACTTTTTCTAATGGCAAAAATGCCAGTCGCTCGTTGAGATCTCGCTGCAAGGTGCGTCTGTCCACTTGGTAGGTGGCTAATAGCTCATCAATCACCAAATTTTCGCCCTCATTGAGCCGCTGTAATATTCCCGCCAACCGCTCTGCCAGTTTTTCGTGTTTACCTTTTGCCATTTGTTACCCCAAAAAAAACGCCTAGCATAGCACCCTATTCAAGCAATTTTGTCGCCATTTGTTGAAATATACCTCATACAGCAGACAAGGTATGTCTGAAGCTAGGCGCAGGCAAAAAAATTTTGACTTTTTAATCTACCTAACTTTGCGCTACACTAAGCCAACGCTATTTTGAGAGAACGCCATGCAGCCCACCACCCAATTCTCCGACCTCCTTACCCTAATGGCTAGGCTACGTCACGACTGTCCATGGGACAAAAAACAGACCAATGACAGCCTACTGCCGTATCTGCTTGAAGAAAGCTATGAACTAGTTGAAGCCGTTCAATCAGGCGATATTGAGGACATCAAAGGCGAGCTTGGCGATGTATTATTACAAGTGGTATTTCACGCCCACCTCTACGACGAACAAGCGCAATTTGATATTGGCGATGTCATTTATCATCTACAAGAAAAACTGATTCGCCGCCACCCTCACGTATTTGACACCGAAAAATACACCACCGAAGCACAGGTCAAAGCGCGCTGGGATGAAATCAAAGCCCTAGAAAATCTTGAAAAACAGCGCCGTGGCAAAAAACGCCGCACCCTTGACGCCGTCAAAGCAGGCTCGGCATTGATGCAAGCCCAAGACATCCAAAAAACCGCCAACCGCGTAGGGTTTGATTGGGATGTGGTATCGGGCGCGGTAGATAAGCTGGACGAAGAAATTGGCGAACTCAAAGAAATTTTGCCAAGGGATGGCGAAAAACCTACCCCGTCGCAAAAAGCTGCCATTGAAAAAGAACTGGGCGATTGTTTTTTTGCCCTTGTTAATGTGGCGCGCAAACTAGACATTGATAGCGAAAAAGCAACACTGACCACGGTACACAAATTTCGCAGCCGCTTTGGCTTTATTGAAGACGAACTGGCAAAACTGGGCAAAACCCCACAAACCTCAAGCCTTGAAGAAATGGACCAATTATGGGACGCAGCAAAAACCGCTGAAAAGCGTAACCCGCCCGTCTGATTGCAACGATAGCGACCAAATCAACATGCGCACAACCCTAAAAAAACGCCTAATCACCACGCTACTGGCAATGCCTTTATCCCTCTCTTGGGGGGCTTCTTGCACCCCCAACCTAACCCCAGAACAAGCCTACTTAGCCATCAACCACCCAAGCTTGCCTCACCAAACCCGCCAAAACAGCGAAGGCAGATCCCCTTCGGCAACCGCCACCACCCTTCCCAACACCATCAATATCAATACCGCAAGCGAAGCTGAGCTTACCCAGCTAGAGGGTATTGGCGCCAAAAAAGCGCAAGCGATCATTTTGTATCGGCAAATGATTGCGCCCTTTGGGCAGGTAGATGAGCTTGACCGCGTCAGAGGCATTGGCAAGGCCACGGTGGACAAAAACCGTCATCGACTTACCGTTCATTAACGCCTACCTCATACTTTTTGCACACTTAAATCCCTAAATAGCTTTGAAATTTGCTAAACTAGCGCTAATTACTTGCGCGTTCATTTTCTTTCTTGCTACTTTTAGCATGGTTATTCTACATGGCAAAAAAAACCAAAAAAAACCTACCTCGCTTAGACCATCAAAATGCCTTGTCAGGCTGTATTTTAGACCGTGACTTGGCACGCCGAGATGCCAAGCAGCTAGGACTGCACAAGGGCGACTTGCCCAATTCCATCAAAGAGGTCATTGGTACCCTTACCCAAGCGGGCTTTGAAGCCTACATCGTGGGTGGTGGGGTGCGCGATTCCTTGCTGCGGCTTAAGCCCAAAGATTTTGATGCCGTCACCAATGCCACCCCAAGCCAAATCAAAGAAGTATTTGGCAAGCGTTGCCGTATTATCGGGCGGCGTTTTCAGCTATGCCACGTGTATTCGGGGCGCGATATGATTGAAGTGGCAACCTTCCGTGCTCCGCCCAAAGACAGCCTGCACACTACCCAAGAAGGTATGTTGATGCGCGATAACGTGTGGGGCGATATCTTCCAAGACGTGGTGCGCCGTGATTTTAGCATCAATGCCCTGTACTATCAGCCACTTGATGACGTGGTATATGACTTTTGTGGCGGGCTGGCAGACATCGAAAATCGGGTGATTCGCTTGCTAGGCGATAGCCAAAAGCGGGTGGAAGAAGACCCTGTACGCCTGCTTCGAGCGCTACGGTTTAAGGCAAAACTACAATTTAACTTTGATAAAGCTTTAGAATCCCAATTTAATCCACAAAACTGGGCATTGCTAGGGCAAGTATCGCCGCACCGACTGTACGACGAAACCCAAAAAATGTTTACAGGTGGCTACCTCATCCCGCTGCTGCCGTTATTATTTGATTATGGCGCGTTTTCACAATTATTGTTTTACCCACCAAACATGATCACACCGCTCGTTGACCAAGTCACCATCAACACCGACAAGCGCATTAGTAGCGGCAAAAGTATTAACCCTGCCTTTTTTTATGCCGCTATTTTATGGGAAAATTACTTATACCTTTTGGCAAAATCCAAAAAAAATACCCCGTTTGCCGAAGCGCAGCTACAAGCGGCTCACAGGGTCATGGATCGACAGCGCCAGCTGACCGCTATGCCAAAATTTGCCGAGCAATTTATCAAAGATATTTGGCTAATGCAGCCGCGCCTCGCTGAGCCGCGCAAAAAGAATTTGTTAAAACTCTTTGAAAGCCCAAGATTTCGGGCAGGTTTTGACTTTTTGATGCTGCGAGAGCAAGTTGAAGCCAAAAATAAAGCCCTCGCCAACCAACACGGTCAGGCTATTACCTTAGATACAGACAGCACCAACGGCATGGGGCACTGGTGGGCGTGGTTTCAAACCCTCAATGCCAAACAACAACAGCAAGCCATTGACGAATTTGATCTAGCGGCGGTACGTTTGCGTTTTGCCAATATAGTGACCGAAGACACGGTGAGTTTGGGCTATCAAACACTTGAACATGGCATTGACATCACCGCAGATGCGCCCAAAACACGCCAGCAAAAACGCGCACCGTCATCACAGGCGGCTGCTGACTTGTCCATCAAAGCGCCTAGAGCCGCGTTGTTTTTTGGCGATGCGCCCGAAAAAATCCACAAACCAACCGAGCAGCAGCAGCTTGAAAAAGCCCAATTGCAGCAGCTATCACTTGCCAGCCATGACAGCCACTCTCGTAAGCCTGCTCAACCTGCCAAGTCGCTTATTGCACAGGCAAACACCCACTCGGTGACCACCCCAGAATCCCCCACCCTTAGCGAGATAGCAGAAAAAAAACCTGCCCGTAGCCGCAAGCGTCATAGTCAAGGTAACCCCTCAGCTACCACTGGCAGCACCGCACACTTAGCCGCTGCCGTTCCTGCGCAGCGCCGCCGCCGCACCCCCAGTGCAACATTATCTATCTTAGAGCAGCGTATGGCGGCTACCAAAGAGAATACCGACCACCTTGACAATGACCAAGCCCATACCCACCGCGTAAACGTAGTAGCGGCAACCAATGACCTGCCCACCCAACCAAAACGCGCGCCGCGCCCGCGCAAGCCTGTGGCGAAAACCCCTGACGCCAATACACTGAGTGAGCTAACCACCACGCCTGTTGCCAAGACGGCAGCTGCCAAGACAGCCAAACCCACCCAGCCCGCCGCCGCAAAACCGCCTAAAACAGCGGCTAAGACAGTGACTAAGACAGCGCCCAAAGCTGCACCAAGTCCAAGCGCAATCATCGACCCCGTACTAGCGGACACGGTACTAGGTGACACGGTGCTAGCTACCACCAAGCCACCTGCCAAGCGTAGCCGCAAACGCCCCACACCCGTGCCGAGTAAAGCCAGCACCGAACCCAGCACCGAACCAAGTATAGACGTAAATAGGCAATCAAGCACTCAACTCTCACCCGATGAGGCGAATAAATGACGTGCTGTTATATCGGTCTAGGCAGCAACCTTGCCAATGCGCTTGGCACCCCTGCTGAGCATCTTGCCAGTGCGATCAAGGCATTTGAATCGTCGCCACATTTTGACCATGTGCAGGTATCTTCGCTCTATCAATCTAAAGCGTTTGGGGTGACTGATCAGCCAGATTTTCTCAATGCCGTACTCAAAGCTGACACTGACTTGTCAGCACTTGCACTTTTGGATTTTTGCCAAAACCTTGAAAAGATTGCCAAACGAGAACGCCTACGACACTGGGGCGAACGTAGCCTTGACGTGGATGTGTTGCTGTATGGTGAAAACAGTATCCACCATCCACGGCTCACGGTACCGCATGCAGGGCTTTTTGAACGTAATTTTGTACTCATCCCCATGCTAGAAATTGAACCCACGTTGGTTATCAACGGTCAAGCTTTGGCAGCCCTCAGTGAAGCCAAAAACTGGCAGG
>CALAPG010000010.1 GCA_937889485.1 uncultured Moraxella sp.
GCTTGCTGAACGTGCTGAAACAGGCTGATGGCAGTGTCTAGCAGTGTGTCTTTGGGCTGCCAATCTGCCAGTGAGTCTGGCATGGCATGCCAAACCTTATTGTGGGTTTTTAGATTGATATTGACATCAAATAACGCCTGCCAATCAAGCGGCTGCGCGTTGGATAACGTGGCGCTATCATACGCTGCCATTTTGATGGTGGCAGAGCCGACATTGAATGTCACGATGAGGGGCTGCTTGGGGTGCGTAAAATGGGGGGTCACTGCAAAAGTGGTCATGGTGTCAGCCTCAGATGATTGATGAGAATGATGGATTAGACTTGGCAACCCAAGCACCCAGTGCAATTGAATATAACCGATCCATTTCATCATCGGCGCGGCTTGTGAGCACAATGGGTATTTTTGCACCCATCACAATGCCTGCCGCTTTGGCGCCTCCCAAATAGATCAACTGTTTGCCAAGCATATTGCCTGCCTCAAGGTCGGGTACCAGCAAAATATCCACATCTCCTGTCACCGATGAGTGAATGTGTTTGATATCCGCTGAGGCTTGGCTAATGGCATTATCAAAAGCAAGTGGACCATCCAAAATAGCCCCCGTAATCTGCCCACGGTCTGCCATTTTGCACAATGCCGCGGCATCAATGGTAGAGGGCATCTGCGGTTTGACTTCTTCTACCGCTGCCAAAATGGCTACTTTTGGCTGGTGGACACCAAGGGTATGGGCAAAATTAATGGCATTTTGCAAAATGTCTTTTTTGTCTAATAAATCAGGCGTGACGTTTAGCGCGCAATCGGTGAGAGTTAGTAGTTTGTGATAAATAGGGCTTTGCATCAGCCAAACGTGGCTCATGCGCCGCTCGGTGCGTAAGTTTTGGCTTTTATCCACAAAAACAGCCATCAGCTCATCGGTATGGACATCGCCTTTAATCACAAAATTTACTTGCTTATCGCGTGCCATTTTTGCAGCGATGGCGACAGCTTGGTGGCTGTGCTCGGCATCAATTAACGTATAACCACTGATATCAAGATTGGCGCTTGCCGCAGCTTGCTCGATTTTGTGGCGCGCCCCTATCAAAATAGGGTTGATAATATTATGGGCTTTGGCTTCTATACAGGATTTGAGCACAATGTCAGTGGTAGGGTGCACCACGGCAGCAGGTACGGGTGAGGGGTAGTGATTTGGCTCAAGTAATTGTGATAATTTGGTCAACATGGTATTGCCCCTTTTTTGATAAAAATTGCTAGCGTGTCAAGGTGTTAAGGTGCAGCCATAACGCAGTTGTCAAATGGTGATTACGGCTGGCGTTTTTGAAAAATGCTGCTTGGCTAGTATCACAAATAGAAATGACAGGCAGATGAAGGCAGGCGTCATGGCTAATTGAGCGCGACCACGAGTGAACAGCAGCTAAACGGGTATTAGCTGAGCCGCTGCACACCTGCACCGATGATTTTGCTGATTCCGCCTGTCTGCGGCAGCACCTGAATTTGGTGGCTGATTCGATCTTTTAGGGCTTGGATATGTGAAATAACCCCAATTAATTTGCCAGATTGTTGTAAGTGAGCAAGGGTATCTAGTGCTACATCGAGGGCTTCTTCATCAAGGGTGCCAAAGCCTTCGTCCAAAAATAATGAATCCACTTGCATACGGTGGCTTGCCATATTAGATAGCCCCAGTGCTAAAGCAAGACTAATGATAAAGCTTTCACCCCCCGATAGGTTTTTGCTGGTGCGCACCTGCCCGCCTTGGTAATTGTCCATCACATTGAGTACTAGGGGCTGGGTCTCATCGGCAAGTAGTAAATAACGGTCACTCATTTTTTTGAGTTGGTCATTGGCATGGGCAATCATGATGTTAAAGGTCAAACCTTGGGCAAAGTTACGAAATTTTTTACCATCGCTTGAGCCAATTAAGTCATGTAGGTGCTGCCACTCTGCCAGTGCGGCTTGTTTGCTGAGGATTTGGGCGCTGAGAGCGGCTTGGTTTTGTTGCAGTAATTGGTTGTTGTTTAGGGTTTGCTCAATACCGCCAAGCTTACGTTGTTGTTCGCTAAGTTCGGTTTGCTGCGCGCTCAGCATTGCCGACAAAAAGCACTCATCTAGTTGTTTATCCGCGCTATCAATCTCTGGGGTGGTCAATAGCCGCTGGTGTTGTGCTTCAGCGGCAAGTAGGGCGGCGTGATTAAGCTCAATTTTGGTCTGTATCTCTTGGGCAAGCTGCTGCAACCGTTCGCGCTCAGATTGTGGCAGTAGCGCTTGCTCACATGCGTGCGCATCGGCAAACCCCAATCGCTGCAACTGTGCCTGTAGCTGCTGAGTTAATGGTTGTAGTTTGGCTTGTTGTTCGCTAAGCGTGGTTTGTAGGGTTTGAATTTGATTGTCTAAAAGTTGGCGCTGATGTTGTAGGTCATTAAGCTTGCGTAGGCTTGCTTGCCATGTTTGATAGTGCTGGTCTTTTAGTGTCGAAAGTTTGTCTGCTTCAGCCTCAATATCGGGCTGCTCAAACAATGAAAAACGGTGATTGTGTAGTTGGTTGGTTTGCTCGGTCAATAGTTGACATTGCTGCTGCCAGTCACTGGTTTGGGTTTGTAGGCTACGCGCTTCTGCCTTGGTGGCGCTGATGTGTTGCTGCGCCTCGTGCATGTCGGTGGCAAGCTGCTGCATTTCTTGCTGAAGCATCTGGTGGTGCTGCAAACGCTGTTCTAGTTGGCAAATCATCTCAGCAAAACTTGCTAAGTCTTGGGCGTGAGTAAAGGCAAAGGGCGGGCTTTGATCAGACAACGGCGCAATTAATGCACTGATACGCTGTGTCAAAGTCTGCTGCTCCTGCTGTATTTCATCTAATTGCTGGGTTATGGCGTCTAAGCGCTGCTTGCGGTGGGTTTGCTGGGCTTGTAAGATGCCTTGGTCATGGGTGAGGCAGCTTTGCTCAGCGCTGAGGGTTTGTATGTCGCTTGTGAGTGTGGTATGCGCTTGCTGCGCTTTTTCTAATGCCGCTAAGCACTGTTGGGCTTGGTTTAACTGCTGCTGATAGTGGTGCTGAGCTTGGGTGAGTATATTGCCAATTTCTGTGGTAACGGATAGCAAACGGGCGTTAGGATTGTCGTGCGCGCTTTGTGTGGGGTGGTCATTTAGGTGGCATTGTAAAGCTTTTAGCGCAGTGCAAACTGCTTCATTGTCTGGCAGTGAGGTGGCGAGCAACTGCATTTGACTCGCTAATGTTTGGTTGGCTTGCCATAGTTGCTGCTGCTGCTGTTGGTGTTGGGCTTGGTCTTTTTGAGCATTGCTTAGGGTAATATGGCTTTGATTTAGCTGCGCATTTAGCTGGTTTAGCAGGGTTTTTGCCTGGTCAAGTTGCTGCTCGCTATCTTGTACGGCGGCTGGGTTATGGTCAGCAAATGGATGCTCCTTGGCACCGCATAACGGGCAAGGCTGTCCTGCTTGTAAGCGTTGGCGTTCTTCGGTGAGGCTCGCAATTTTGCTATGCAGTAGCAGGTTTTGATTGAGCATGTCAACCTTGTCGCTTGTATGCTGCTGCTGTAAGAGGTAGTGCTGATGTTGGGTGGTTGCTTTGGTTAATTGTTCTGTAATTTGGTGTAGCTGCTGCTCATGCTGTTGGTAGGTGTGTAGGTTGTCAGTGACCGTTTGCCACTGCTGCTGCAAAGTTTGGACGTTGTGCTGCCATTGCCAATATTGCTCGGTGTGGTGGCGCCAGTCGCTTAGAGTTTGTCCGCTGCTTAGTTTCGCTATGCGCTCGCTAAGCTGCTGTTGTTGATTTTGGTAGTCGCTTAGGCGCGCTGTAAGCCCGCTAAGCTGCTGCTGTCGCTGCTGATGTTCATTGTCAGCGGCTGTTTGGTCGCTAATGAGTTGGGTTTTTTCAGTCACTAAATGGTGCTGGGTGCGGGCAAGGTTTTGCCAGTTTTGTTCAAGCTGGCGTAAGGTTGCAAGCGTTTGTGGCAAAATCTCGGCATCTGTTGGCAGGTTTTGGCTGGCAAGCTGCTCATGCTGGGTTTGTAGAGCGTCAAGTTTGGTGGTTTGACGCGTCAGTGTCGCCTGTCGCTGTGTCCACTGCTGTTTCACTTTATTGAGCTGCAGCTGGGCAAGCTGTGCTTGCTCATTGGTTTGGGCAAGACGAGCGTCAAGCTGGCGCACTTGGTTAAATAGCGGCTGTGCCGCCTCCCATACTTGCAGACTCTGCAAAAATGCCTGTTCTTGGCTTTGCTGCTCATGGCTGACCGCCTCATAGCGGTTTTGCAGATTGGGCTGCTTTTCTAAAAGCTGTTGTAAGGTGGCTTGATGGTCTTGGTGGCTAGATTGTAGGTAGCGAAACTGGCTAAGAAGTGGTGCGACTTCTAACGCTTTTAGGGCATTGTTAAGCTGCTGACGCGTTTGGTCAAAGGCAAGGTTTTGCTCGGTTAGCTGCTGTTTTTCTTGGGTTAATTGCTCAATTTGTTGTTGGCAGTGGGTGAGGCTATGGCGCCATGTTTTGGTAAGTTCGGTGTGAGAGATGGTTTTTTTTAGTTGGGTGATTTGCTGCTCTAGTTGCTGTTTTTGCTGGCGGAGGGTCTGGATTTCGTCTTCACTCAGAAAGGTCATGCCCGAGAGTTTATCAGTTAGACGGGTCAAGTCAATTTCAGCATTGCGGCGAAATTCATGGACTTTTTTGGAGATATCACTATAAATGCCAGTGCCTGTGATTTGCTCCAAAATAGGCGAGCGTTCATCACTACTGGCTTGTAAAAATGCCGAAAAACTACCTTGCGCCAATAACATAGCACGGGTAAAACGGTCAAAATCCATCCCGGTAATGTGCTCCACCCGTGCTTTGGTGCGGCTGGCTTTTTCTTCTAGTAGTGTGCCATCGGTGTCATCACTAATATACGTAGCAATTTCATGTTTGGGCGATTGTAGCTTACCATGCGCTTGTTTGCGTGCCTTTTTTTGCCCCCATGTACAGCGATAAGATTTGCCGTTGGTGCTAAAAATCAGCTCACTAAAGCATTCGCCTGTGTGACGTGACATCAAATCATTGTTGGATTGGGTAATATCGCCAAGGCGTGGCGTTGCCCCATATAGCGCTAGGCAAATGGCATCCAAAATTGTGCTTTTACCTGCGCCAGTTGCCCCTGTGATAGCAAAAATACCGTCATCAACATAAGCGGCATGGCGAAAGTCAATTTCCCATTCACCTTGTAAGGAGTTTAGGTTTTGAAAGCGTAATTTAAGAATCTTCACGGCTGGTCATCCTGCAGACTGTCAAGCACTTCGCCATATCTTGCCCATAACATTGGCTGCTGCGCTTCGGTGACACCATGCGCCGCGAGGCAACGGGCAAAGACTTGTTTTTCATTCATTTCTTCAAGGGTTTCGTCAAGGCGCTGACTTTTTATGAGTTGGTCGCGTTTTTGTAGGTTTTTGAGGCGCAATACTTCAAGCGCAGTGCCTTCTATTAAGCGGGTAATTTTTTCGCTCAAATCGCCCATCACCTCGCGCCCATCATACACCACTTCAAGCCATACCGATTGCCCCGAGGTTTTGAGGTTTTGTAAGGTGGTTTGGATGGTTTGCCAATCGCCTTTGATGGTTTGTAAGGGCTGAAAAGTGGGAACACACAGGGATTGTAGTAGCGTGGTATCACTCAGTTTGGCAACATTATAGGGTTTATGATAGGGCGCATGAGGGTGGGCGGTAACAGGGGCAGCGCTTACTACCTCATCGGCAAATAAATCCATTGACCCGTGCTGGCTTATTGGGTCTAAAGTGGGTGTTGAGGGCTGTGGGTTCTCTGTTGCAACAAGTTGGGTGGTCAAGGGATGTATGGGTTGATTGAGTAACTCAGGGTCAGCGGCAAAGCGCAGCAAATGCACTTGTTTTTGCTGGCGGCTTTCGCCAAAACCCATGGCAATGGGTGAGCCGCTATAGCGAATGTGCGCGGCATTGCCAACGGTTTGCGGCACATGTAAATGACCCAGTGCCACATAATCAATATTAGGATGAAAAACGTCGGCACCAACGCTGCCTAGCGAGCCAACGTATAGCTCTCTTACGCCATCACCCTCTGTGGTTTTTCCGCCCACGGTAAATAGATGACCTGTCGCCACCATGGGAATGGTGCGATTGTATTGGCGTTTTAATTGGGCTTGTTGCTGCAAGGCGATAGCAGCGATATCTTGATAGTGGCGCTGGATACCTTGCGACAGTTTGCGTTCTTTGTCATCTAGGCGCTCACCACTACTCACTTGGCGCACGTCGCGATCACGTAGATAGGGCACAGCCATGATAATAAGCTCAGGGTGACCTGCCGCATCGTATAGCGTAATCACTTCATCTGGCGCATGCTCACTCATGCTGCCTATGATATGGATATTAAACGACTTTAACAGCTGCTTGGGTGCTTCCAAAAAACTGGGCGAATCATGATTACCCGCCACAATAATCACATGGCGGCAGCAGGTTTGGCATACTTGGCTCAAAAAATCGTAGTACAGGTTTTGTGCTTGATTGCTAGGCGCGGTGGTGTCAAAAACATCGCCTGCCACCACCAATACATCGACAGCTTGCTCACGAATGGCTTGGAGCAGCCATGCCAAAAATGCGCGAAACTCCGTATAGCGTGGCTTGCCATAAAGTCTGCGCCCAAGATGCCAATCTGAGGTATGTAAAACCGTTAACATAGGTCGCCAATTCCTAATTGTTTACTATTGCAGTAGACGCCAGCGCGCTATCAACACCGTGAGGGGGATTAACAAAAGCCGCACTATGGCGTAATCCGTCAGCAAACACGCGCCCCAACAGATTGACATCATCCACCCGCGCATAGTTGAGGCGAGTGACAAACGCCAAACGCCGATGCGGGCCTGCTTCACGTAGAGGTACCAGCGCCACATTAGGGGTTTGCTGGCGAATCTGCGAGGTCGCCATTTGCGGCACAAGCGTAGTGCCCATACCGCTCAGCGCCATCTGAATCAACGTATGCAGGCTGGCTTCACTAAAGCCATGCTTGACTTTATTTTTTTCCAAATGACAAACCGACAGCGCGTGGTCAGTCAAGCAATGCCCTTCACCAAGTAACATCAAATTGCTATTGGCAAGCTCATCGGCGCCGATACTGGGCAAACGCGCGTGTGGATCGGCAGGATTAAACACCGCCAAAAATATCTCTGACCAAAACTCAAAACTTAACAGCCCCTCCGTGCTATAGGGCAGGGCAATAATTGCGGTATCAATGCTCCCGTAGCGTACTTTTTCTAATAAACGCTCGGTTTGCTCTTCTACCACATTGAGCTGGAAATTAGGAAACTGCTCGCGCAATATGGGCAAAACTTTGGGTAACAAAAACGGCGCGATGGTGGGAATAATGCCAATCGTCATTGGATAAGCCAATGGCGTCTGATGGGTCTGAGCGCGCGTTACCAAATCATTGACCTCTGCAAAAATTCGTGTGGCACGCTCAAGGATTTCTTCACCAATGGGGGTAATCAAAACTTGCTTATTATTGCGCTCAAAAATTTGCGTATCTAGCTGTTTTTCTAGCTCAGCGATACCAAGGCTCAAGGCAGACTGTGAGATATTACATTCCTCGGCAGCGCGTTTAAAATGCTTGTATTTTGCCACGGCAAGGGCAAACTCTAATTGTCTTAATGTAATCATATGAAAAAATAGCCAACCCTTAATTAATCAAATAACCCGTTATTAGCGAATGAAATACTTGGTGAAAATCACCCACCCATAATGACAAACAGGATCACCCAAAACCCTTGGCAACCGTTATCTTTAGATAGTAACAAATTCCCTTACCCGCGAGAAGGAATTTTATACACAATTTAGTAAAATGCCCTCACCTAGATGGCACGAGTCAATTAAAAAAATAAATAGATCAATTAAAAACTTTTAACTTCACTCATCATAGATATGAGGTATGATACTAACCATTGATAACAACCCCAAACTTGTTGCGGTGCGCCAAGTAACCATCGGCGTGTATCGCCGCCAGTCATATGATACCCTATATTTGTACAATGAAGGTTGCCAATGACACCAAGTTTATGTTATCTATAATGTATTCACGAGGTGGTGTTGAGCCAGCGTGAAGTTTTAGCAGTATATTTATGACAATGATCGCTTAAATAAGGAACAAAACATGGCAGCAATTATTAATCAAACCATTCCAGAATTTAAAACCCAAGCCTATGTCAACGGCGAGTTCAAAGAAGTCTCATCAGATGACGTTAAAGGAAAATGGGCAGTATTTTTCTTTTACCCACATGATTTCACCTTTGTTTGCCCAACTGAGCTTGAAGACATGGCAGACCACTACGAAGAAATCAAAGCCTTGGGCGCAGAAGTATATGCTGTTTCTACAGACACTCACTTTGTGCACAAAGCATGGGCAGATGCTTCACCTGCCATTGGCAAAGTAAAATACCCAATGCTTGGCGATGGTACAGGCAAAATCACTCGCGGCTTTAACGTGATGATTGAAGAAGACAACGCCGCGCTTCGCGGTACGTTCTTGGTTGACCCAGATGGCAAAATCAAAGTCGCTGAAATCCATGACCTAGGTATTGGTCGCTCTGCCAAAGACCTTATCCGTAAAATCCAAGCTGCCCAATATGTACGTGACAATGACGGTGAAGTCTGCCCTGCGGCATGGGAAAAAGGTCAAGCAACTCTAAAGCCAAGCCTAGACTTAGTGGGTAAAATCTAAGCACGGTATACGCCTAAGTCTTGCTACCTAGACATGATACCCGTGGGCATATCGTCCTGGTTTATACCAAAAACCCAATGTGTTGACATTGGGTTTTTTGGTGCCAATAAAGTGGAATCTATGATAATAATTGACAATCAAAAACCCCACAACAAGGTGGGGTCTTAAACGCTCATACCAATACCAAAAGGCTTATTTTGGTTGGGCTTCTAGGATTTTAAATAACTCATCTTTTAGAGCAAGTTTTTCTTTTTTCAATGCGTCAATTTCTTCCTCACGGCTTACTGACGCCACTGGGTCTTTTTCAAGATTGATGATTTTTTCGTCTAGCTCGTTGTGTTTGTCAAATACTTTGGCAAAATGGGCATCAGTGGTTTTTAGTTTGCTGATAACGTCGCGATATTCTGGGAACATGAAAATTTCCTTATGTTGCGTGTAAAATTAAACAAATAACAAATTGATCAAGACAAAAATCAACTGCGGGTCATTGTCTTTTATCTTACTGCCATTGTAACCAAAAAACCCCACCTTGACTATATAAAAAACCGTAACTTTTTTGCGGATTTGGTGGCTATTTTGACCAATATTCG
>CALAPG010000011.1 GCA_937889485.1 uncultured Moraxella sp.
AACTGCCTGTGACGTCAGTCTGTGGGGTATTGAATTTGTGCCACAAGGTAGGCGTTCTCTGCTGCGCATTTATATTGAGGCATTGCCAGAAGACCGTGAGGCAGGAAAACAAGTCACGATCGAAGACTGCGCGGCAGTAACTCACCAAGTGGGCGGGGTGTTAGATTTACATGACCCAATTGCAGGTGAATACTTGCTGGAAGTTTCTTCACCAGGTCTTGACCGTTCATTTTTTTCAGCAGAACAGTTACATGATTACCTTGGGCAAAC
Organism: uncultured Moraxella sp.; assembly: GCA_937889485.1. Taxonomy (GTDB): domain Bacteria; phylum Pseudomonadota; class Gammaproteobacteria; order Pseudomonadales; family Moraxellaceae; genus Faucicola. The sequence goes on from CALAPG010000011.1 coordinate 271, forward strand.
AATTAGCCTACGTCTTATCCATGCGATTGGACAGGGAGCGGAAAAACGTCGCAAGGTTACAGGCGAGCTTTTGACCATTGACGCCCAGCAGTTGACCGTGAACACGGATGGCCAGCAACCAATCACCATTGCACTTGATAATATTGACAAAGCCAATTTGGTCTATCAGTTTTAGAATAAATACTGGCTAGGCTAGCAAAAGGCGCCCTTAACAACGGTGAAAAGACAAATTATAGTTAGATTGTACCCGTATTGATGACGTGAATGTAGGTTTAACGCCTTTTTTATACGCTATCTATTCTAACTTTATGATGAAAAAAATTTAAAATTATAAAGACTAGAATATCTTCAACCATAGGTGATGACATGAATCGAGAAATTTTAACGGTCGTTGAAACCGTCAGTAACGAAAAAGGCTTAAACCCAGAAGACATTTTTGAAGCGATAGAGCAAGCTTTGGTTGTTTCTACCAAAAAGAAAGTCTATAGTGAACAGCCAGAGGTTGCCATCCGTGTTCATATTAACCGCAAAACGGGGGATTATGACACCTACCGTTATTGGACAGTAGTGGCAGATGAAGATCATGAAATGCCTGCTTGTCAGCTTGCCATTACTGATCTTGACGCCGACGAGTGGAAAATTGGCGATGTTAAAGAAGAACAAATTGAGTCTATCGAATTTGGTCGCATTGCTGCAACACAAGCCAAACAAGTTATTATCCAAAAAATTCGCGAAGCGGAGCGTTCACTAGTGGCAGATGCTTTTGAGCATCGTATCGGTGAAATGATTACGGGCGAAGTCAAAAAACCTGCGCGTGACGGCTATATTATTGACTTAGGCGATAACGTAGAAGGCTATTTACCCCGTGACAAAATGCTACCGCGTGAACAGCTACGGGTAAAAGCGCGCATTAACGCTATTTTAGAGCAGGTTAATCGTGACAACCGCGGAGCACAACTGGTCTTGTCTCGCACCTCGACCCAGATGCTAACCGCGCTCATGCAAAAAGAAATACCTGAGATTGCCGAACAAATCATCGAAATTCGAGATGTGGCGCGTCAGCCAGGATTACGTGCCAAAATTTCTGTCAAAACCAACGACCACCGTATTGACCCTGTGGGCGCCTGTATCGGCATGCGCGGCACAAGAATCCAAGCAGTGCAACAAGAACTTGAAGGCGAGCGCATCGATGTGGTGGTGTGGTCTGATGACCCTGTACAGTACATTATCAGCGCCTTAGAGCCTGCGGACGTTGACCGTATTATTTTGGATGAAGATACCAAAACCGCAGACATCATCTTTGCAACCAATCACCAATTAGCCCGCGCAATTGGTTCACAAGGTCAAAATGTACGCCTTGCGTCAGAATTAACAGGTTACCGTCTTAACATGATGCTTGAAGACGAGTACAATGCCCAACAAGAATCTGAAACTAAAGTGTACCGTGACCTATTTTATACCCGTCTTGAAGTAGATCAAGACTTAGCCCAAGCGCTGGTTGACATTGGTTTTACAACCCTAGAAGAAGTCGCCTACGTACCAGCAGAAACTTTTTATGACATCGACGGACTCGACGACGATGCCATTGACGCCATTCAAGAGCGCGCTAAAGAAGCGGTCATCGCTGATGAATTGGTAAAACAACAAAATATCAAAGAGCCAAGCCAAGAGCTTCTAAACCTTGATGGCATGACTCAAGCACGGGCATACAAACTTGCCGAACGTGATATCATCACGCTTGACGACCTTGCCGAACAAGCAATTTTTGACATTCAAGACATTGAAGGACTGGATGAAAAAACGGCTGGTGAGCTGATTATGAAAGCCCGTGAATCATGGTTTAATTAAAAAAAAGGTGTATGAATGGCAGATAAAACCGTCAAAGAACTAGCAGAAATGACCAAAAAGACCGTTGACGCAATCAATCAGCAACTGGTCAAAGCAGGTCTTGCTGCGCGCAGTGACAATGACATCGTCACCGATAGTGAACAAGAAAAATTGGTGTCTTTTTTACAGCAAAGTCATGGTCAACAAGATAAACCACGTATTAGCTTAAAAAGCAAGACAACGTCCACTGCACGCGTTACAGGAACCTCGGGTAAAGCCAAAAGCATTAACGTTGAAGTCCGCAAAAAAATGGTCTTTGACAAACCCGATCCCAACAAACTTGCAGAAGAACTTGCTGCCCGCGAAGCCGCTGCCAAGGTAGCAGAAGAAAAGGCACGCGTGGCACAAGAAAAAGCTGAAAAAGAAAAAGCCGAAAAGGAAAAAGCCAAGCAAGCCGCCGAAGCGCGCCAACAAGCCACACTTGCGGCAATGCGTGCCAATCTAGGCAGTAGTAGCCAAAAATCCAGCGCCGCGACCACCACGAGCGTCGTGGTCAAAAAAGGCAACAAAACTGCTGAAATTGAAGTCAAAAAAGCTGAGAAAAAACCCGCTGTCAAAAAAGAAACCGATAGCGAGCGCAAAGCACGTGAAGCAGAAGAAGAACGCCTGCGCCAAATCGAAGCTGAAAACCGCCGTAAAGCCGCCGAAGAAGCCCAACAGCGCACCCTTGAGCAAATGCGTCAAATGGCAAGCAAATACGCCGAAAATGATACCGAAACCACCATGGTCGTCAAAAAAGACGAACCACTGGCAGAAGGCTTAGTAGGCGCCGCGCTTGAAGACTCATTTGAACAAGAGCGCCGTGAAATCAAACGTGGCAGCTCAAGTACCGCCAATAAAAACCGTCGTCGCCGCCGTGATGACGAAGGCGAGCAAGAAATCAAAAACCGTGGACGCGGCTTAAAATCTTCTCAAGCCAACAAACACAAATTTGAAAAGCCAGTCGATAAAATCGTTCATAACGTTGAGATTGGTGAAACCATTGTGGTGGCAGAACTTGCCCAAAAAATGGCAATCAAAGTGCGTGAAGTGGTTAAAATGCTCATGAAAATGGGCGAACTGGTACGTGAAGACGCCTCAATCGACCAAGAAACCGCTGCCCTACTCGTAGAAGAAATGGGACACAACCCAGTACTGGTAAGCTCAACCCAAGTAGAAGACTCACTACGCGAAGCCGTGGGTGAGAAAAGTAGTAACGTACAGTCGCGGCCGCCTGTGGTTACCATTATGGGTCACGTTGACCATGGTAAAACCTCACTCCTTGACAAAATTCGCTCCAGCAAAGTTGCATCGGGCGAAGCAGGTGGCATTACCCAGCACATTGGTGCCTACCACGTTGATACCGACCAAGGTGTCATTACGTTCTTAGATACCCCAGGTCACGCCGCCTTTACTGCCATGCGTTCTCGCGGTGCCAAAGCCACCGATATTGTGGTACTTGTGGTCGCTGCCGATGATGGCATGATGCCACAAACTGCCGAAGCGATTGACCATGCTCGTGCGGCTGGCACACCGATTATTGTTGCCATCAACAAAATGGACAAAGAAAGCGCGGATCCTGATCGCGTACTGAACGAACTGACCACCAAAGAAGTTGTCCCTGAAGAATGGGGTGGTGATACACCGATTGTCAAAGTTTCTGCCTTAACAGGTCAAGGCATTGATGAGCTACTCGAAGTCATCAACTTACAGGCCGAAGTGATGGAGCTTGAAGTGGCAACCGATGGCGCTGCCCAAGGGGTAGTGATTGAATCGCGCCTAGAAAAAGGACGCGGTGCGGTGGTAAGTCTATTGGTCAAACAAGGTACACTCAGCCAAGGCGACTTAGTCCTTGCAGGCGAATACTATGGTCGTGTTCGCGCCATGACCGATGAAAACGGCAAAAAAATCACAGCAGCAGGGCCTTCAATTCCTGTAGAGATTTTGGGCTTGCCTGATACGCCTGCCGCTGGTAGCGAGTTTATGGTAGTATCAGACGAAAAACGCGCCCGCGAAGTGGCAGAATATCGTGCGGTTCGTGAACGTGAAAAAGTACTTGAGCGTCAAGCCAAATCACGTTTAGAAAACTTATTTGACCAAATGAGTGACGCCAAACTACCATCCGTTAATTTAATCTTAAAAACTGACGTTCGTGGCTCACTTGAAGCGTTACTCACCGCGCTAGATGAACTATCAACCGATGAAGTCAAAGTTAAAGTCATCTCGTCAGGTGTTGGACCTATCACAGAATCTGATGTTGTCTTGGCAGAATCTAGTGAAGCGGTGTTACTGGGCTTTAACGTACGTGCTGATACCGCCGCCAAACGAAAATCTGATGAATCAGGTTTAGATATCCGTTATTATAGCGTTATCTATGGCTTGATTGACGATGTTAAAGCAGCCATGAGCGGTCTACTTGCCCCAGAACATCGCGAGCAAATCTTGGGTATTGCTGAAGTGCGTGAAGTATTCCACTCTAGCCGCTTTGGCTTTGCAGCAGGCTGTATGGTCACCGAAGGCACAATTATTCGTAATAAGCCAATTCGGGTACTGCGTGAAGACCAAGTGGTATTTACAGGTCAACTACAGTCACTACGCCGCTTTAAAGATGATGTTAATGAAGTGCGCGCAGGCATGGAATGTGGTCTAGCGGTCAAAGGCTATGAAGTCAAAGAAGGCGATAAAATCGAAGTCTTTGAGATTCATGAAGTCAAACGCACCCTGTAACGCTGAGCGACATTACCTGCAATCAGCGATACATCAAAGGTCTAATTACTGGTAATTAGACCTTTTTTTAACCCCTATATCAAAAAGGAATAACAATGAATCAACGTCTACAACGCTTAGCCGACCAAATTCAGCGCGAGCTAGCGGTCTTGATTCGTGATGAAATCAACGACCCAAGACTGACGGGATTTGTGACCATCTCTAGCGTAAAAATCAGCCCCGATTTGGGCTACGCC
>CALAPG010000012.1 GCA_937889485.1 uncultured Moraxella sp.
GATGACGCCACGGCGATGGGGCGTATTATTAGTGGGGTGGTCACAGGCATTGGGTTTATTGGCGGGGGCGCTATTCTCAAAAAAGATGGTATTATTGAGGGAACATCAACGGCGGCAGCCATTTGGGCGGCTGGCAGTGTGGGGGTAGCGGTGGCAATGGGGCGCCTTGAGATTGCCGTTTTGGTTAGTCTGTTTACTTTTTTGATTTTTTATTTTGCCAAACCCCTCAAGCAAACCATAGACACCGATGCCAACCCCGCGAGTTGACCCTAGCACCCACAATTTAGAATGACAGATTACTCAGCGTGTTGTCCCACTTGATGATTTTATCCCACTTGATGATATTGGCGGTTAAAATACACCAAACTTGGGTGTAAGCTTGCAGATTGCTTGATCGCTACCACTCGACAAATAAAAATGGTGTGTGTGCCGACCGTCTGCATCTGCTCAATGTGGCAGTCAAAACTCGCTAGCGCATCTGTTAGCACAGGGGCGCCCGTTACTAGCGTTGTCCACTCACCGTGGCTAAAGCGCGCTTCGGGTGACAATTTTGAGGAAAACACCTGTGAGATAGACTGGTGCTGACTGCCTAACACATTGACCGTCAAGACTTGATTGTCAATAAAATGCCCGTGTGAGCTGGCAAAGCGGTTCATGCACACCAGTAGCGAGGGCGGACTGTCTGTCACGCTGCACACGGCAGACGCGGTAAAGCCAAATCGACCTGCTGCCCCTGCCGTGGTCACCACATTGACGGCACTACTTAAACAAGACATGGCATCTCTAAATTGTGTTGCTTCAATCGGTGCTGTTTCAATCGGTGCTGCTTCAATCATGGTATCGCCTAACAATCCTTATAAATTTTATCTAAATAATGTGTGTTGCCCTAGCCTAGCAGCTCTTGGCGTACTAGGGCGGCGCCTGCGGTCAAGGCGGCTAGTTTGCCACTCGCCACTTGACGCGACAATGGCGCCATTCCACAGTTGGTACAAGGGTATAGCTTATCTGCCTCAACAAATTGCAGCGCTTTTTTTAGTGTTTGTGCCACTTGTTCGGGCGTTTCAATTTGGTTGTTGGCGACATCAATTGCCCCGACCATTACTTTTTTGCCTGCAATCAGTGACAATAATTCCATCGGTACGCGCGAATTGTGGCATTCTAACGAGATAATATCAAGTTTGGATTGTTGTAATTTTGGGAATACCGCTTCGTATTGGCGCCATTCAGAACCCAAAGTTTGCTTCCAATCGGTGTTGGCTTTGATGCCATAACCATAACAAATATGCACCGCTGTCTCACAAGTCAGCCCTTCTGTAGCACGCTCTAGCGCAGCAATTCCCCAGTCATTGACTTCATCAAAAAATACGTTGAACGCGGGTTCATCAAACTGAATGATATCTACGCCTGCTGCTACCAACTCTTTGGCTTCTTCATTCAAAATTCTGGCAAACTCCCAAGCCAATTTCTCACGGCTTTGGTAATGACCATCATATAGGGTGTCAATCATGGTCATGGGACCAGGTAGCGCCCATTTAATTGGCTGGTCGGTTTGTTGGCGCAAAAATTTGGCATCTTCCACAAAGACAGACTGCTTGCGGCTAACTGCCCCCACCACACTAGGGACATTTGCCTCATAGCGGTTACGAATAGTGACGGTTTTACGCTGGTTAAAGTCCACGCCCGCCAAATGCTCAATAAAGGTGGTGACAAAATGCTGGCGAGTTTGTTCGCCGTCGCTTACAATGTCTAGCCCTGCTTGCTGCTGTTCATGTAGCGCCACAATCAAGGCGTCTTGTTTGGCTTGTTGCAGATCTGCGCCTTGTAAACGCCACTCTGACCACAGTTTTTCAGGCTCAGCCAGCCAAACAGGTTTTGGTAGGCTACCTGCGGTCGAAGTGGGTAATAGGGTGTGGGTTGGGGTATGGTTTTTTTTGGTCATTATTGGGTGCTCACTGTGTTTGATATAGCCCTAAGTAACTGCTAACCGTATGAGGTTAGCCCTTTTCGTTGGCAAGCCAGGTTTTTAATGTGGCTTCATACGGTTTGATAAACTGCCGTTCAACAAATTTAC
>CALAPG010000013.1 GCA_937889485.1 uncultured Moraxella sp.
TAAAAATTTTGGGATGGCAAAGCTCATTGAGTGAGCAGTTTCGGCATTTGGCAGTACTGTATTCAGGCTTTGGGGTAATACCCGTTTGGATAATTTGTTGGCATTCTTTAATTGCATTAAGCGTTAAATCTCGCAATGCTTGGTCAAAAACCACGACTTGACGACGACGAGTTTTGCCATAGAACAATGCCCCTTCTGGCACAGTGCATTGGTGCATATCTTCTAGGCAAAGGGCTTGAGCCATGAGTTGCACTTCATCAGCTCGGTGTGATTTTGGTTTGCCACGTTTGTACTCAATGGGATAGGGAATACTTGAGCCATCCGCTTGGCGGTGGTATTCGACCACATCTGCTACGCCTTCAAGTTCAAGGGTACGATGACCCAATGGCAAGGTGCGAACGGTGCGGATGTCGCCACGAGTTTCGTTTTCGCCACTATTGACTCGCTCGTGCATGATTTGCCCTTCGGCGGTCAGTTGGTTTTCCGCCCATTGGTCTTCTAGCTCAATCAAGGCAAACTGGCGTGGGCAAAATAAATAATGCTGTAAGCGGGATAGGTATAGGGTTGGCATTTTGCAAGAAATTCCTTAAAAATATAAGGCTAACTATCGAAATAGCCTTATATTCAAAAGTATAGTTATTAAATTCACGTTAGAACTAACTATTCCAATTCGCTTCAACAAAGGTAGTAATTTTATCTCGCATAACTTCTGTAGTTTTATGTAGTAAATTTTCAATCTTATGAACATCTGAAACTAAATTTAAGTTATGTTTATTCATGAAAGTTTGAATAAAATAAAGCACTTCATAACCTTCATCTTTATTAGAACTTACGCACTATCTTAAAACAAAAAAACGTGATAGTCCTACCCGTGTTTTGGATTCAAATGAAACAAATCATCAGCGACTTGCTTCGATACTTGAGCGACTACAGAGGTAAACAGATTTTCAACCCAAGCATAAACGGAAGAAAAGCGAAAACCAACCTGCTGTTTTAAATACACAAATGCCATCAGCGAACAGAAAATATGATTACGGATTTTACGCTCACGACGAAGTTGAAACTTCTCAATTGAACAACACTGTTTGATGGTGCGATGATAGGTTTCAATCTGCCAATGGCAATCGTGCAGATAATCAAAATCTAGTGGTGTAAACACAGGTTTATTGGGTTCATCATTTTTTGGGGTAGGTTCAAACTTCACATAATGTCTCACTTGGTCTTTAAAGTGATGACGGTAGAGGGTGACAAAACCAAAGTCTTTGAGCCAAACTTTTAGTCCTGCTTTGGGTATTGAATCAATACTTTGGACTTGTTGCCAAGTGCCTTGTGCGATGGATACGGTGCGGTTTGCTTTGATGGCAAACATAAACCCTAACTCAGCGTTTTTGATGTGTTTAAGGTTTTCTTTACTGCTGTACCAACTGTCACCTGTAATATAACTGGGCTTAAGCCCCCATGTTAACACTTCATCAAGCATTTTTTGAAAGTAGTCATTTTTGGTTAGGTTTTCTTTAGGGTCATATAGTCGGTAGTTGATGGGTTGACTGTTGCCTGTGAGGTCGGTGTAATATAGGGTGATAAGATTAATTCCTTGTACGGCTTTGTGGTGTTTGCCACTGTAGTAGTAGCCGATTAGGTCAGTTTTGTTGCTGTAGGGTTTGTCAAGGACGGTATCATCGATGCTGATGATGCCTCCAGTCGGATTGATATGCCCCACTGCTTGGTCGTAGAGGTCACGAGGTTCAAAGTTCTCTCTCGCTAAAAAGTTGTTAACGCTGTCATGCCCTATCTCAATGCTTTGGGCTAGCCTTGTACAGGTCGGATGTTTGGGTTCGCTAATGAGCATTCCGATGTAGTGTCCTAGGGTGCAGTGGGCGGTGCTGGGTCGGCTGAGTTGTCGTATCAATTTGGTCGTTCTTGGTTTTTGTTTAGCATATCATGTTTCGTTTAGATAGTGCGTAAGTTCTAATATAGATACAAAATTTTATAATTTAGAAACTAGCGAAGTGATTATACTGCCTTTTGTCTCAAAAAAAATAATTTTATCCCTACTACACCGTCAAGCATATACTGCGCATCTTGTGAATAGACCAACACCTGCACTTGAGAATTGATCCAAACCTCATAAATTAGGTGATCACCCTTAAACTGTTTTGCTTTGATTACGCCCGTGATGGGGCTGTTTTCTTTGGGCACAAGCCCAAGCCATTCGGGGCGAATTAATACCTGCTGGCTTTGCGCAAAATACGGATAAGCGCCCCACGGCAACTTACCCAAAGCTGTTTCTAAACCATCACCACGGGCATCTGTAAAGGGCTGGGCAGATAATAAGACACCCTTGCCAATAAACTTGGCAACCGTGGCTGTTTTTGGGGCTTGATAAAGCTGTGCTGGGGTATCCCACTGCTGCAATTTACCCTCTGCCAGCATGCCTATTTTGTCAGCAATCATAAACGCTTCTTGTTGATCGTGGGTGACGACAAGGGCACTGATTTGGCGCTGTTTGAGTAATAATTGGATATTTTTTGCCAAGTCTTCTCGTAAGTCAGCATCAAGACTAGAAAACGGTTCATCAAATAAAATCAGCTGCGGATTTGGGGCAATGGCACGTGCAAGAGCAACTCGCTGCTGCTGTCCGCCTGATAGCTCATGCGGATAGCGTTTGGCAAGATCCATTAAACCCACCAATGCTAACAACTCATCAACCGTGGCTTGCTGCTGCGCTTTTGGTTGTTCGTACAATCCAAAGGCGATATTATCCGCCACAGTCAAATGTGGAAATAACGCATAATCTTGAAATACCACCCCAATTTGGCGTTGATGGGCGGGTAAGTGTTTTTTTGTTGACGCATCAAAAAGCACGTGTTTACCAAACTTAATCGTTCCTGCTGTTGGCGTCTCAAAACCTGCAATACAGCGCAATAAGCTAGTCTTACCGCACCCTGATTGTCCAACAAGGCAGGCTATCTCGGCAGGTGCCAATGCAAAATCAATGTCATCTAATACTGCCTTGGTATCATCACTGGTATAATGTAATGATAAATTTTCAACACGTAAAGACATCGGCTCAGTTGTCATGATGGGTTACCTTCTTTTGAAAACAGAATGACAGGAATCAGCCCTGATAGCACAATAACCAGTGCAGGCAATGCCGCTTGGTCAAACTGACCCTCCATGGTAAACGCATAAATACGCACCGCGAGCGTATCCCAGTCTGTGGGGCGGGTCATCAACGTGATTGGCATCTCTTTCATCAAATCAACAAACACCATCAACATCGCCACTCCCAATGAACTTTTTAGCAAAGGCACATATAACCGCCGCACCAGCTGCACACCTCGAACATTCAAAATTAGTGCAGACTCTACAAGACTTGGGCGAATGCGCTCAAACCCCGACTCCACACTTGACACCGCAAGGGCTAAAAATCGGATCACATAAGCCAGCAGCATCACCACCAATGTACCTTTAATAATCGCGGTGCGATCGTCAGCGACAGACAACCAGCTGAGCAAAAAATTATCCACATAAGCGACAGGAATAAAGATACCAATCGCCAATACAGAGCCTGGTATAGCATACCCAAGCGTTGCCAAACGCATCAGCAAACTGGCAAACCTTGATGAATCACCACGCTTTGCCACAACCAGCAGCAGCGCTACCCCCATCACCAAAACAGCACCAATCAGCCCAATAAGCAAAGAATTTGCCATAGGTGCCAACAGTGCCATGGCTTGATCCATGCGCCAATCTTTTAGCGCCCATATCAGCAGCTGCCAAATAGGTAGCAAAAACCCCATAACCAACATCAGACCACAAAAGCCAGTGGCTAGCCCTGCCTTTAGCCCAAACAACTTTTTGGGGATAATTTCCGCTGATTTTTTGGTGGCAAAATGACGGCGACCGCGGCTAAGCTGCTCCAACACAATCAAGACAAACACCAACAAGACCAGTAACGACGCCAACTGCTTGGCGGTATCAATAGAAAAAAAACCAAACCACGCCTGATAAATAGCCGTGGTAAATGTCTCTACCCCAAACACTGACACCGCACCAAAATCTGCCAATATCTCCATCATAGCAAGCAAAAGCCCACTCATCACCCAAGGGCGTGCCATTGGCAACGCAATCTTAAACAACGACTGGGTAGGCGTCAAACCCAGTGAGGCGCCCATATCCAGCGCCTGCTGCCCCATACTGGTAAAAGCATTTCTCGCAAGCAAATACACATACGGATAAAACGTCAGTATCAGCACCCACGACAAACCCCAAATATTACGAATATCAGGTAGTCCCTGCGCCCAACCTGCATGGCTGCGCAAATAACTACTCACCGCGCCCGTATAATCAAACATACCCAGCTGCACAAAAGCCAGTACATAAGCAGGGACGGTAAGTGGCAGCATCATCGCCCAAAAAAATAGCCGCCGACCTGGGAACGTGTACATAGCCGTAAGCCACGCACTACTCACCCCCACTACCAACACCCCAAACGATGTCGTTAGCAGCAATATGAGCGTATTTTTGACAAGCTTAGTGAGCTCAGACTCTAACAAAAATTGCCAGATTTCTTGGTCAAACTCACCAAAACTAGACACCACCACCAGTAGCGGCAGCACCATGATTAGGGTACACAAAATCAGCCATAATCGGGCAAAAAAAACACTTCGATTGATCATCACCTTAAAACCATAAATAAAATGAAAATGATAATTATTATTGTTTATATTAAAAACATACATTATACTACAAAGCCGCACATTTGGTTTACCCATTTCCAACAAACACCACAAAAATTTCCCCAATATCCCATCATTAGGGCAATAATTGGGCAGCGTTTATTCAAATAAGGAACAGCAATGACAAAACAGTTATTAACGTTTGGTATGTTACTAAGCTCAGCAACACCCGCTTTTGCCAGCGAGCTGGTGATCTATTCTGCTCGAGCAGATAACTTATTAAAACCCATCGTGGCAAAGTATGAACAACAAACTGGGGTCAAAATCAAACTGGTAAATGATAAAGCGGGCGTATTGGTAGAAAAAATCAAAGCAGAAGGTAACAACACGCCTGCAGACTTGCTCATTACCGTAGACGGTGGCAACCTTTGGCAAGCAGCGCAGCAAAACATTCTAAAGCCTGTGAACTCACCCATTTTGGAAGCCAATATTCCGCCCCAATTTCAAGACCCACAAAATCGCTGGTTTGGGATGTCGGTACGTGCTCGAACCATCTTTTATAACCCAACCAAAGTAAACCCAAATCAACTATCAACTTACGCCGATTTATCCACTGCCAAATGGAAAGGCAAACTGTGTCTAAGAACCTCAGACAATGTCTATAACCAATCCTTGGTTGCCACCATGATTCCTCATAATGGTCTACCCCAAACCCAAAAAATCCTAAAAGGCTGGGTGGATAATCTAGCCACCAAACCCTTTGCCAACGACACAGCCTTACTTGAAGCTATTGATGCAGGTCGCTGTGATGTAGGCATTGCCAATACCTATTATTACGGGCGCCTGCTAGATAGCAAACCTGCCATCAACGTCAAACCGTTTTTTGCTAATCAAAAATGGCAAGGCACCCACGTCAACGTATCGGGTATTGGCTTGGTAAAA
>CALAPG010000014.1 GCA_937889485.1 uncultured Moraxella sp.
GGCTGGCGTAAAGCGGTAATGATAGCGCAATTTGTTCGGTCATTACATTGTTAGAGTGCTGGTTGATGTCTTTGATTTGCTCGCTTAAGGGGTTGGACGCCACGTAGCCAATAAGCCGCGGTGTTTGCGGTGCTTTTACCCAATTCAAATACCCTCTTACATACCACGGTAGCGCGGTGGATAGCGGTTTTTGCAGGCTCAGTAAGCGCTCATCATCGGCAAAGCGGATATCTCCTTGAAAGTTTGGTAAGATTTTTTGCCAATCGGCGCTGATTTGTTTTTTGATTAGCGCGTCGCCATCAGGGAAGGTTAAATAGCGTTCTTGTTTGCCGCAGTGGATAGAGGGTAAGGTGTTAAAGGACAATTGAGTTGGGCTAAGGTTGGCAATCCAATCATCTTGACTGGTATTACAAGGCTGCTGGCTACTGCTCAAAGTGCTGGGGTAGGAAAAATCTGCCAGTAGCGGCGATACACTGACTTGATAATCTTGAGTTTGGCTGGCGGTTGGCTGACTGGCAGTATTTGTTGATTTGGCAGTGGTGGCGGCTGTCGTTACAATGGGCTCAAGTGTGACTTTGAGTGTACCAAAATCGGTGAGTAGCGCATTGGGCTGGGCATTGTACGGTCTTAACCCTTTGCCATCAAACGCATTTACATCAAATTTTACATCACGAAATTGGCGGTTATCAATGATCAAATTGCCATCTACGCGTTCAATGCCTTGAGATTTTATCATGCTAAGCAGCGCCGACAATTGCGTATTTTCTAGTTTGGGCGCGCCGCTCCCTGCCACGATGATATCGCCATATAAAGTACCGCGCCACACGACCCCATGCTGATACAGTTTGGTTTGCCATACAAAATCTTTACCCAGTGTGTCTAACGCAATATAGGTAGGAATGAGCTTTTGGGTGGAGGCCGGTGTTCTTGGGGTATTTGGGTGATAGCTGATCAGTGTGTCATTGGCGCTTGGCGCGTTGGCTGATTGCGCGGCAGGGGCGGCGTCTAGCGGCTGCACCACCATGCTCAGGCTATCGGCAGGGATATTGGCGGCGCTCAGTTTTGCCATAATCGCCTCAGGTAGGGGCTTTTCTGCCAATGCGACTGGCAAGATGGCGGGTGTATGAGCATCTAGCGCATAACTGTTTGTCGCACCCACCCCCATAAACAGTGCCAAAACAACTCGGCGATGGTGACGGCAGCAGCGATAAAAAAAGCAGGGCAGGGAATATTTCATGAGCGTATCTTGACCAAAGAGCAACAACAAAAAAGGTAAAAATAGCCACCCAACCACAGGGTGGCAAAATCAGCTGACAAGATAGCCCTTTTTTATTCAAAAAGCTACTATCTCGCCCATCAATCCCTATGACCCACATGACCACAATAGATGGATGAATAGATGAATGCATAAAACTTGATTAAAATTGTGAAAAAGGGTTACGAAACTAAAAAAAACCGATAAACATGGCACGATTCTGTTGCAATTTTCTACAGATTGTTTTGGTGCGATTTGCTACACTAGTGTGTTACTGCCGCCGTTTTATTGAATAGACGGTGGCGCATTTAGTTTGGGCTTTGTTTATTTTATCTACCCACCCAACCCTATACGGGTGACATTGGCGCCTCATACCAACCAATGCCGCTGGGCGTGCTTGCCCATTTATTCCCACTAATTTTGAGATATGCCATTGAGACCATTTATGTTACACAAATCCATTGCTACCCTAAGCGCTATCGGCGTTGTATGTGCCATGAGCGCTTGTTCTCCAAAAGACAATAAAAGCAGCACTGCCCCTGCTTCTAGCACCGCAAGCACCCCTGCCACTGTTACCGCTAGTGCGCCCGTGGTAGTGGCATCGGCGGTTACCATTCAAACTGCCAGCACTGTGGCCAGCACCGCGTCTGATGCCCCAACCGTCGTCACCCCTGCAGCGGCACAGCAGGCTGCCAATAGCAGTGCGCCTGCTACAACTGCAACGCCCAACTTAGCATTAAAAGAAGATTTGACCAAACTGTTCAAGACACTAAATGAGCTTGACCGCAACACCCAAGCAAAACAGGCAGAAATGGCAAAAAAAATGCAAAATGCCAAGACTCCAGCCGACCAACAGGCATTTTTTAAAGAAGTGGTGGCTCAGCTAGACTTACAAAAAGCCACGTTAAACAAACTGCAGTTTGGTGACTCACGCGTTGCACAAACCCGTGACAAAATGGTAGAAAGCATCACCAATAGCCGCAGCGGCACAGCCGAGCTGATTAAAAAGCCCAATGCCACCCCTGAAACCAACCCCGAAATCGCTAAATCCATGGAAACCGCACAAAAATCTGCCGAAGAAGCGCGTGCCATGTTGATGAAGCTAACCGAAGAAGCAGGCATTAAGCCAAATGCCGCGCCTGCCGCTAGCAAAAAATAAACTAAGCGTTGATTAGCAGTCAATTGCTTCATAAGCCAAGCCTTTGGGTTAAAGGCTTGGTCATTGGTCACGATAATACCTCGCGGTGCAAGGTTATTTTATTTGGTAGATGCTAGTTGATAAAGGTGGGTAAATAGCATGGCAGTCATGATGGCGTCATTGAGAGCATCATGCGCAGGCAATCGCGGAATATGGTAGTCATCCATGAGCGCAGTCAGGTGCTTGCGATTGGCGATATAATCAGGATGACGGCACGTCTTTTGGCGCTGCTGCTGCTCTAATAAGCTGACATCAATTAGGCGATTTGCCAGTTCGACCCCCAAAAATGGTTTGACGATCGTATTCAAAAATGCCATATCCATATCCACACAAAACCCAATCATCGGACGATTTTTGAGCATGGGTAACAACCTACTAAGCATGGCGTCATAGCTAAGCCCATTTTCTACATCCATGGGTCTGAGCCCATGCACCACAATGCTGTCATGACTGGGCATAACAGGTGGGCGACACACCAGTGCTAAGGCGCTATCGGTATCAATTTCAAAATGCTGGTGCACGCGGCGAATCACCACTGCCCCGACGCTCAGCACATGGTCCTTTTTGGGATTGAGCCCCGTCATCTCAAGGTCTAGGCTCACCCACTCGTTGACAGGTTCGGTAGCAAACAAGTAGCCAAATTCAGGTTTGGTTAGTTGTTTTTTTTGGCGCTCAAGTTGATTACCCCTTCCCCATAGATTTTTTAGCGCATGAAACATGGTTTTTCTCTAAAGTCGTTATCAAAAAATATCTAACCGATAATGATGGGTAATAAAGCCTTTAAAATCTTTGACGATGGCAAGGCATTCTTTTAGTAAGTCTTTTTCAAGGGCTGACAACTGATTGGGGTTGACCGCGCGCGCTGTTTTATCCTCGGTGCTTAAGGCGACATCAAGCCGTTTTGCCATAAAAAAATCCAATGCCTCGGCAAGATTTTGTGCCATCGTGTCTGCAATCACGCTACGTGCCGCTAGCTGTTGTAAGCGGCGTTTGGTGTTGCTATCGGCTATGTCATACTCTAGCGCCAGTGCGCGCACGCCATGCACAATGGGGAAAATTCCTGCTTTTTTGAGGTCAATATCACTATCGCTACCGCCCACAAACTTTTGCCACCAATGGCTGCTATCCCCAAATTGCAACATGGGCTTGGCAAAACGGTTAATAAAATTACTGGTTGTGGCGTTATGAGCCGCCACTTGCCAATGTTTTTGCAGCTGCTCCAATAATTTGATATCACCGCAAACAAAATGGGCATCTACCAAGGTGGCAATCCACATCATGTCTTCACTGCTGCCGCTAGCATACCAATGGGAGATTTGTTTTTCAAAGGCGGTCAAGGTTTTTCGCCAACGCTCATGGCTTAGCATGATACCGCCCTCACAATATGGATAGCCCATGGTGGCAAGCGCGTCATTAAATTGTGTCGCATAGTTTGGTAAATGCGCATCTTTAAAGCCATTGCGCAAAATAAGCGCATTGTCTTGGTCGGTACGCATAATTTGTTCACCGCGCCCTTCTGAACCCATGACAATCAAACAAGTATTATGAAATGTCAGTGCAGGGACAATTAGCTGCCAGACTTTGGCAAATACTTGTAGGTTTAGGCTTTGCACCATGCGGCTAATCACGTGGGTTTTGATGCCGTTGGCATGCTGTTCACGGATAAACTTGCCAATTAGCTCAACCGCGGTAGCAACTTCATCCAAAGTTTGTGCCTGCTCAATACGCGCAACAATCAAGTTTGAATGATTACTTAAAAAACTAAGCAGCTCGGTTTGTCCTAGCACCCCGACAATGGCGCCTTCACTATCAATGATTGGCAAGCGGTGGGTACGTGTTTGCAACATGGTCAGTAATGCCTCACTCACATCCTGTCCCATATGCGCTGTGTGCAGCTTAAAATTGGTAAATTTGAGTACAGGCGTTGTGGCAAAATCCGCCTTTTGCTCAATAGCGCGGCAAACATCGGTCTGGGTAAAAATCCCGACACGCTCAACCTCATCGGCAATCGTGGATTGGTCTACGCCTTCTGCTATGAGCTTATCGCGCTCTGATTCTGTCATGCCAGTTTTCGCAGTTACCAAAATGTGTTTGATATCAAACTGGTTCATGGCTACCGTGGCATCATAAAGCGTGGCATCCTCATTTACAAAATGCGCCCGTTTAATATGATGACCCAAATTGGCAATAGGCTGATAAAGTAGTTTTTGTCCCTCACTTTGGGCAAGGCGCGCTTGGTGATGATTGAGTCTTGCTGATAAATCAGCAAATAATGCGTTTTTGAGGGCAGGATGCTGCTCAGTGACAGTTTCAAGCGCTTGCGCATTGATACGGTATAATAAGCTTTGCTGCTGGGTAACAAAGCTAAAAGTGACCCCGTTTTTGGCTTTTGTATCAAACCAATCACCTGCACTTAGCCCACAAATCAGTTCGCTACCTTGCAGCTGCTGGAGCTGACCTTTTAAAATAATAAAAAAGTCCCCTTGCCAGTCACTAGGTAACGGTTGTAGGTTGTCCAAATACACAATTTTGCTATGCTGCTGGAGATGGCTGCGTGCCTGTGGGCTCAGTGCATCAAAGGGCGGTTGGCGTAAATAGCCGATATCAGAACCACTCATATCACAATCCTTGTTATGAGTTTTGTTGAAAAAAGCCTGTCAGTTAGGGCACAATAGCCTGCCACAATCACCAACAATCGCTGATTAGTACCGTTATTATAAACAAAGCCAGCGCCACCAACAATCGACTTTTATGACACTATAACGTATTACGCTATAGCGGCGAAATTTTTGCCATCGTGGGCAGCGGTTTAATAACCCCCTGACAGCCTGCACAGTTTGTCCCCATAACCAACCAAATAGGAGCATTGACGCCTTGAATTATCTCGGATTATTAGGTATAGGGCTGGGTATTTTAACCTTTGTTATCGCTTTGATTAGTTTAGTGATCGCTTTGGTGAGCAAAGAAGCCATGGTCAAAGCCAAAACCAAACGGCTGGTACTCATCATGTTGCCCATCGCGCTACTGCTATTAGTGGTAGGCATTCGCTTGACCACGGCAACCTTATCCTCTCAAAGTCTGTAAAAACCTATATGGATGATGCTATTGCCACAACCGCACAGAGATTGCAGGCTTGGTTGAACGGTATTTTTTGTTCAGCGCGGTTAATGATGAGTGGACGCTAAGCCACCTGCTGCTTTTTGCCATTAAAAAACCCAGTTGACGGTTGTGAACTGGGTTTTGGTTGACGGCTTTTGATGGGTGGGTAAAGCGGGCAAAATTAGTTGGGCTTGACTGCCACCAGTACCCGAATACTATCGGGGATGAGTGACAACTGCGTTAGGGCTTGTAATCCTTGTTCTTGCAAGCGTTTGAGCTGGTTAATTTCACTGTCTCGGACGTTTGGGTTGATAGATTGTAGGTATTGCAAGCGTTCAATTTCACGGTCATAGCGCTGGGTAAATACGCCTTTTGCCTGCTCACTCATGTCTTCGAGCTGGGTGTTTGCCAGTTCAACCGCTTGGTGATAACGCGCCTCAATGATATCTTTACGCGCTTTAATTACCTGTCTTGCACGGGTCTTGTCTAGACGCTGAATATGCGAGGCAATCATCTCGGGCGCAATTTTTTCACTAAAATCCGTGCCTTGCTGGCTCAAAAATACCCGAATCAACGGTTTTGGTAAATACGCAGGCAGATTGAGCAGTTTTGGTGCAATCGCTTCTACCCGAAAATTGACTTCTACCAATACCAAACCTTCTGGCATGGCATTGCTCTTTAGAGTGGCAACCGTCGTGTTACCAAACGTGCCCGAATTAACCGTCTCAAAAATACTCTGCATCAGCGGATGTTCATAGGTCATAAATGCCATGTCCTCACGCAGTAGCGCTTGGTCACGTTCAAAAGTTAGCGTCATGCCCTCTTCTGGCACCGCAAGCCCTTGTACTTGCACCTCATCACTTGGATGCAGCATCAACGAGCCATCTCGCTGTCCACTGTATTCCATGTTGATTGAAGACATAAACTGCTCAAACAACCTGGGTAGTCTATGGCTATCATCAAAATCTCGCATGGTATGGGCGATTTTGTTGGCAACACGCGGGCGACAAGAGTTGTATTCTAATAAGCGGTCACGACCTGCTTGCATGGCAGCCTCAAGGGCTAACCGCTGTGTTTTTCCTTCACTCACCAACTGTGCCAGCGTCACCTCACCCTCTGTTTTACCTTCTAATATCGGTTTTAAATCCACGATAAACTGCTCTTGTACCGTTTGCGCGGTTGGCGATATTTGGCTAAAAATATTCAGTGCTTCATTGTACCAGTGGTAAAGCCGCTCGGTGGCGGTTCCCTCAACATATGGCACATGAATGGTGATTTGATGCTGCTGCCCAATGCGATCAAGGCGCCCGATGCGCTGCTCTAGCGTATCAGGGTTGGCGGGCAAGTCAAAGAGTACCAAGTCACTGGCAAACTGAAAATTACGCCCTTCGGAGCCAATTTCAGAGGCAAGTAACACTTGTGCCCCTTCATAATCGGCAAAATATGCCGCTGCTTGGTCACGTTCAAGCAAGCTCATTTGTTCGGTAAAAATGGCGGTTTTGATGCCTGCATGCAAGCGCAGCACCGCCTCCAAGCTCTCTACAGTTGCACCACTTCGAGCAATCAGTAGCACTTTTTGGTGCTTTAAAGTGCTTTTTAGCAGCTCGATAAGCCAAGGCACACGCGGGTCTTGTTCAAGCCAACTACCATCTGGCTGCAGCTCCTCGCTCCACAACTGCTCACGTAGCTTACCTTGGGTATGATAACTGGCTTGCCATGCGTCAGGTAGCGGCAACGGGTAGCCAATCGCGCGGCGACCTTGAAATCCAGAAATCAGCTCGGCAACGCTTTCACGGGTATTGCGAAACAATACCCGCCCTGTGCCATGGCGGTCTAATAGCTCATTGATCGCACGGGCACGACCTTGCTCATCATCCGTAATATCATGCCCCAATAGCTGCTGAAGGGCGGATTTTTGATTGTCAGACAATGGCATATCACCCAATAATACCTCCGCAATGGCGGCAGTTTGGGCAAAATTGTCTTCACTATCAATAAAATCATCTAGATCACTAAAGCGGTTGGGGTCAAGTAAACGTAAGCGCGCAAAATGACTTTCTAGTCCCAGTTGCTCTGGGGTGGCGGTCAGCAGTAATACGCCTGCGGTTTGCTTGGCAAGCATTTCGACCAGATCATATTTATCATTGCCGCCTTGTTCGCTATCCCAATGCAAATGATGTGCCTCATCGACCACCAGCAAGTCAAAACCTGCTTCTAAGGCTTTGTCGCGTAAATCTTCATGGTCAAGCAACAAGTCGACACTGGCAACAATCAGCTGTTCGGTCAAAAATGGATTTTGCTCGGGGTCATGCTCGGCAATCGCTGCAGTACGCACCAAATCAAAGATAGCAAATTCAAGATTAAAACGGCGGCGCAGCTCAATCATCCATTGGTACTGTAAGCTGTCTGGCACCAGCACCAACACCCGTTCTGCCTTACCTGTGGTTAGCTGTTGATGGATAATTAAGCCCGCTTCAATGGTTTTGCCCAGCCCCACTTCATCGGCTAATAGTACCCGCGGCGCGATGCGTTTGCCCACCTCGTGCGCAATATATAATTGATGCTCAATAATATCCACACGCGCGCCCATCAGGCCTCGTAGCGGGTGTGATGCCAAATACGCTTGCGTACGCAACAGCTCTTGGCGCAGTTCGTACCAATCATTTTGATGAATACGGCTTGCCAGTAAACGTTCTAGGGGTTTTGCCAAATTGATATTAGCAGCAAGGCGAGTTTCCATAATGGGACGCTCATGCCCTTCTACATAATACCGAAACACCCCATTGGTTTCTTCAGCGCTTTGCACTTGATAAACTTGACCGTCTTGGTCGTGAATTGTATCACCCGTATTAAAGGTCACGCGTGATAAGGGCGCCGAAGATTTGGCATAAACGCGCGTCTCTTCACTTTGTGGAAATAAAATATGCACACAGCGGTCATCGACCAACACCACGACGCCTAACCCTAATTCATTTTCTGTATCTGACAGATAACGTTGTCCAATCGCAAAATCAGTCATACCACCTAACCATACTTTTTAGCTTTTTGAAAAATTTAACCTTTTATAATAACAAAAATTACGTTTTCAAGATATCTATTTTATGCACGGGCATGTCAAGTTGGGCAAGGGCGCGCGCTAGCGTGGCAATGTTATAGACGGCATGTCCTTTTACGGTATTTTCAAAAAAAATATACAGCTGGTCAAAGTGGTTTTTTTGATTGGCAATTGTTTGTGCCCATGCTTGCATTTCAGTGTCGTTATAACGATAATCATGGCGCTCTGCTGCCGAATGCGCGTCCCACCAATTCACATTTTTGCCATGTAGCCGCAAATAGCCCGTGCGATTGGTAAAAATTAATCGACTTGGCGGCAAACCTGCTATGTCAGGATAGTCCACACTACACCAACTCAAACCTTGCTGACTAAAGCTTGCATAAACTTGGGCAATGTGCCAACTTTCATGGCGAAATTCAATGGCAATGGGCAAACCTGCAAACCAACTCACCAAATTTGCCAAGTATTGGCGATGGGCAAGGGTTCTATCAAACCCATGAGGAAACTGAATTAACAAACTTGCCAAACAATCTGCAGCCAGTATAGGCGTGATTGCTTGCAAAAAAGCAGCCGCACTCTCTGCTGTTGCCGTTAAACGGTGGCTAAAATCTTGGTGCAGCTTAATAGCAAATTTGACCCGACCTTGCGACTTATTGACCATCCCTGCAAATGCTTTTTGTCCAAGTGGTGCATAAAAGCTACTATTAATCTCCACCGCAGAATAGTGACGGCTGTACGCAGCTAAAAAGTCTGTTTTTTTGGTGGTGGCAGGGTACAACACCCCCAATAAATCAGGATCACTATAGCCCCCTGTTCCCAAATATATCGTCATTTTTCAACACCTGTGTGACATCCAATCAAAGGATTAAGCCGCTCGTCTAAACCACAGAATAAATAGCCATGACCCATAAAATCAATAACATCATCAATGCCAAAAATTGCGCCGCCGAACCAACGTCTTTGCCAATCTTAGCAAGCGGATGGCGCTCGGTTGAGGTGTGGTCAATGGACGCCTCAATCCCTGTATTAAATAGCTCCACCACCAAAGAGAAAAAAGAGGCAAACACCAGTAGCATTTTAATGGTGAGTAAAAAAGGCATCGCCATAATCACTACCAACAGCACCGCATTAAGCCAAGTGACCTGACGAAAAGCCGCCTCGTGTCGGTATGCTGCTACCAAACCGTCTTTAGAATAGCCCGCCGCATTAATAATACGTTTAAACCCAGTCTTGCCCTTGCTTTGGGCAGCATAGCCGCTTAGATGGCTATCATTGCTCGTCGCCTTACTTGGTGAAGGCAACTTAGAATCAGGTGAAGTCATCGTCGTTTTCAACATGAATAAAATTAGTTAATTTTAACACAAATTTTGCAAAATCATGCGACGCTAACTATTGTTAACAAATATTACCACCCACCCTTGTGAGAGGTACTGTGAGAGGTACTAACAATGGGGTTTGGTTAAAATTCACTTTAGAGCAGGGTTATTTTTTGATATGATGAAACCTCACTTATCGTTTTAATTGGAAGTTTTGACGTCATGGCTGACTTATTGTCTATTCAAACACCCGCAAAAACCACAACCTGCGCCCCATCTCGACCCACTCGTGAACAAATCCAAACTTGGTTTGACTTACCCCTCATGGATCTACTGCTGCAAGCCCAAACCAAGCTACGTGAGCATTTTCCCCCAAATAGCGTACAGGTTAGTACCTTACTCTCCATCAAAACGGGTAACTGTCCAGAAGATTGTGGCTACTGCTCACAATCGGGGCACCATAGCACCGAGTTACAAGCCGAGAAAAAAATAGAAGTTGCCAAAGCCATTGAAGAAGCCAAAAAAGCCAAAGCCAGTGGTTCCAGCCGCTTTTGTATGGGGGCAGCTTGGAAACATCCCCACGACCGTGATATGCCGTATGTGGTTGAACTCATTAAAGAAGTCAAAGCCTTGGGGTTAGAAACCTGTATGACATTGGGCATGCTCACAGGCAACCAAGCCCAAACCTTAGCCGATGCAGGACTTGACTACTACAACCATAACCTAGATACCTCAAGAGATTATTACTGCAAAATCGTCAGTACCCGCAGTTATGATGACCGCTTAGACACTTTAGATAATGTGAGAAAGGCGGGCATCAATGTCTGCTCAGGTGGCATCATTGGTATGGGAGAAAGCCGTGATGACCGTATTAATCTACTATTCGAGCTTGCCAACCTACCCACCCCACCCGAGTCTGTGCCAATTAACATGCTGGTGCCCATTGACGGTACGCCCATTGCCGATGAACTACAAGGGACGCGCTTGCCAATCCTTGAATGGATACGCACCATTGCCGTAACCCGTCTTGCCTGCCCTACCAGTTATGTGCGGATTGCCGCAGGGCGTGAGGGCTTGAGCGATACCGAGCAAGCCATGCTATTTATGGCAGGCGCCAATTCATTTTTTTATGGTGATCGCCTGCTTACTACCGACAATGCTACTACCAACCAAGATGATCAACTCATTGCTGAATTGGGGCTGATAGTAGAAAAAGCCGAACCCAAACAAATCCCCGTGACCAATGCGGTGAGTGGTCGGATTGGGAGTTTGGCGGTTATCTAGTGCTAACCCATTTCCCTATTAAGCCGCTATTAGCGGAGCAGCGTGACCAAGGTCGTTACCGTGAGCTCACCTGTGTCGAAACAGGTGTAACGCCTACCATCCAAGTAGACGGCAAAACCTACGTCAACTTTGCTAGCAATGACTATCTAGGACTTGCCACTGAGCCTGCTTTGTCACAAGCTTTGATACAAGCAAGCCAGCAGCATCCCCAAATAGGCAGTGGGGCATCGCACCTTATTACAGGGCATAGTATCTATCATGACCAACTTGCCAATACCCTTGCCCAAGCAGCAGGCTATGACAAAGCGCTAACCTTTAGCACGGGGTATATGGCAAATGTAGCGATTTTGCAAGCGCTATGCAGCAAAGATACGGTAATTTTTAGTGATAAACTCAATCATGCCTCAATCGTTGATGGCACGATTTTAAGCCGTGCTAAGGTTGTGAGATTTGCCCATCGTGACTATACCAGTCTTGAAAAGCGCCTACAACACACCACAAACGCCCAAAAACTGATCATCACTGACCATATCTTTAGCATGGATGGCACCATCGCAGATTTGCGCCAACTCGCGCAGCTTGCCAAGTATTATGAGGCGGCACTGGTGATTGATGATGCCCATGGCTTTGGCTTGCCCTACCAAGCTTACAAAGATGACCCTTTGCTGCCAAAAGCGGATATTTATATGGGTACGCTTGGTAAAGCCATTGGTACTAGTGGGGCATTTGTGGCAGGTTCGCCAACGTTGATTGAGTATCTCATTAATACCGCACGCCCTTATATTTATACCACCGCGATGCCGCCCATACTTGCCCGTGTCACCACAGCGGCGGTTAACCTTGCTATGACAGATACCAACCGAAGCCAGCAATTAATAAATAATATTCGTCAATTATCCGAAGGTTTAAGCGCGCAAGGCTGGCAAGTGGGAATAGATGACGAACCCATTAAGACAGCGATTATTCCTGTCATGATTGGCGATAATGCCCAAGCCGTAGCACTGGCAGCTCAGCTAAAAGCACAAGGTTTTTGGGTATCTGCCATTCGTCCGCCCACCGTACCTGTGGGGACGGCGCGTTTACGCTTTTGTGTAAGTAGCGTGCACACTCCCCAGCAGATTGGGGCGTTATTAGCGGTCATGCAAAATTTGATCGTCTAAGTCTATGCAGCTAAGTCCATCTAGCAATCTTTATGCTACAATGACCATTGACACATAAGGGCACACAATAACCACTAAGGGCTAATGATGAGTGACTATTTTTTATGGTTTAAGGCATGGCACGTGATTTCGTTGGTATGCTGGTTTGCGGCTATTTTTTATTTACCTCGATTATTTGTTTACCATGCCATGAGTGAGGATGCCGTCAGTCAAGATCGCTTTGCCTTGATGGAGCGAAAACTTTACCGCGGCATCATGACCCCTGCCATGATTGCCACATGGATTTTTGGGCTATGCATGTTATTGCCTAATTGGGCTGCTTATAAGACCCAGATATGGCTACATATTAAACTCACCTTGGTGGTGGGCTTGACCATTTATCACTTTGTGTGTGGTCATTTTCGCTTACAACTGATCCAAAACCCCCATTACAAAACCCACGTATTTTGGCGCTGGTTTAATGAGATTCCCGTATTTATTTTGATTGCGGTAGTGATTTTGGTGATAGTCAAACCCCAATTTGGCGGTTAGGTGAACGGGGGTTGGGGTGGGGGCACCTAATCCCTAACCTAAACCTATTAACGCTGCTGCAAGGCAATGTCATACTGACGGCGCAACCACCACCGCGATAAACGGTCATAATCATCG
>CALAPG010000015.1 GCA_937889485.1 uncultured Moraxella sp.
ATGCTGATAGCAATGTAGATTTGGTGAGCCATGAAAAAGAAAAAATCAAAGGGGCAATTCGTACGGACTTTATTTTGTCGGCGGAGATTATTGTGATCTCGCTAGGCACAATTGCCGCTACAGCAACTTTGGTTGATAAAGCATTGACGTTGGTGTTGATTTCGCTGGTAATGACCGTGGGTGTCTATGGGTTTGTGGCAATGATTGTTAAGCTTGATGATATGGGGTTACATTTGTTGCAAACATCTTCCTCGCTAGCACAACAAGTTGGCAAAGGATTATTGGCATTTGCACCTGTTTTGATGAAGATATTGTCCATTGCAGGTACTTTGGCAATGTTTTTGGTTGGGGGTGGTATTTTAGCGCATGGGGTAGGCGCGATTCATCATGGCATCGAGCATTTAGGTGATTTGTCTGGCGTGTTTGGCGGTGTTACTACCAATTTGCTAAATGGGCTAGTGGGTTTGGTGGCGGGCTTAGTGGTGGTAGCCATCATGACGCTATGGAAAAAAATACGCGCGGGTTAGTTGGAGGGCTATCTGAGGTAAACGAGTAGCCCATCAAATAGCCCAACAAAAAAGCAGTTCACTAAGAACTGCTTTTTTTGTTATGGGCGAGTGCTCATGATTATTCGCTTGCACTGTCTGGGTCTATGACGACAGTGCTGGTTAGCGAGCTTGTGGCGGTATCACCACTCGTTGCTGGCTTTTTGGTAACAACAACGGCGTTTTCTACCTTTTTACTGGTACGCGCTTTGGGTTTGGCAGCAGGTTTATCCGCGGCTTTAACCTTGCGAGTACGGGTTTTTGGCGCTTTTGGTGTTGCTAGTGTCAACATGCCTACAGTAGCAGGTTTCATTTGTTCTGCTACGCTTTCAATCATGTTTTTATAGCTGACAGGCGTGGTTTTTTCTTTTTGATTGACGCTATCTTGCGTGTCACTTTGTGCCTCGAGCGCCTCATTTTCATCGACAGTCAGCAGATCACTATCAGCATTCATGTCTTCGCCTGCCGTGGTGATAGTGGCGCTAGAAGCAATAGTGGCATTGGGGTCGCTCTTTGGTGAAGTCACCAAAGGTGTTGGTGGCTGCAGGCTGGCTTGTGCGGCGGCAAGATAAGCCGCTACCAATTTTCCTTCTTTAATAAGCGCATAGCCTGTTTCTCCTAGCCGTTCTATGATCCACGCGCCTACCGTGCCTTGGCTATAGCGCTGGTGCGCTAAGTTTTGGCTTGTGGCCTCTGTCGTTAGGGAAGTCGCTTCGGTGTTTACGGCGTTCACTATTGTCATAGCCGATGAGTGATCTGCACTTAATGAGGCATTAACAATTGCCTCCACCACAGCGCCGCGTGGGTCATTGCTTGCGCGTTTGGTCACAGGTGGCATGATGGCGGCTGTTTTTCCCGCTTGCTGCTGAAATTGGCTAGCAGGGGTAATGGCATGGTGATAGTTATCTAGGTTTTGCTGTGATAACAAGCCATAACCATAATTTCTAAAATATTGCCCAAAGTTTTGTTGTGATTCATCGGCAGAGGGGGCTATCGCTTGAGTTTGATGGCTGCGGTAACCATCTACGGCTTGAATAAAGCAGTCAACCAGACTTTGGTTACCCATTTTTTCTACGGCATTGGTCAGGTAGGTTTGGATAAAATCCCCTACGGTGCCAGTGATTTTGGCAGCAACGGGCATTTTGGTAGCGATCGTAGGGGTGAATTGTGCTTGGTACGCTTTATAAACCTCACGTGGGTCATTTTTGGCACGTCCATTGCTTGGGTTGACAATGAGGTCGTGTTTTGGTGGGTGATTATCAGCTATCTCAGATATTTTTGAGGTAGCGGGTGGCTCAGATTGTGCCTGAGACTGTGCGCGAGCTTGTGGCTCAGATTGTGGCGCGGATTGTGTAGCCGCTACTTTTGCGGGTGCTTTATGTTGCGAGGCGGCGGCACTAGTCGCACGGTGGTCGTTGGCAGCATTAGAGTCACCAGCGCCATTTGGGCGAGGCTTGGCAGCGGTATTTTGCTCAGCAGTAGGCGTTGCGACTACGGCGCTGTCTTGGCTTACAGGTGATGGGTTAGGTTGGGATTGGCTCAGTGAGGATTGTGAGGGTACACGGTCACCTTTACTGTTATCAATTGATAGGTGGGTGGTGCCAATGTGGTTGTTGGCTTTGGCGTGTTCTGCTTTTACTACCTGTACTTGGACGCTATCTGGGTCGCGCTGTTTGGTAGGGCGGTTTCGTTCATGTTTGGCGGGCACGGTTTTTTTGTGCTCGTGGGCTAAACTTGAAGTGGCTACTTCACTTTTGACCGCAGGGGTTTGAGCCGCTTCATCCGTGCTATTTGTTGCGGTTGCTTCGCTGGTTAGGGCAGGGCGGCGCTCTTTGATGCCTCGGCTGTCACGGCGGCTATTGGGCTCACGTTTTGGCAGCTCGTTGGTTTTGGTAACAGGTTTGGCTGCCTCACCAGTTGTGTCTGTGCTTGCGGTGTCATGACTGGCTAAGGCTGTGGTAGGCTCTTGGCTGTCGTTTTGGTAACGGCTTGGCTTTTTGGTTTTGGGTTTACGTGTTGGGCGTTTACGGCGCTCAAGTTGGTCATTGTCTTGTTCGATGACGTGGGTGGGGTTTTGGTTCGCACTTGCAGCGGCGGTTGCTGCTTGGGCTGCTACGGGTTGTTGTAAGGCGGTGGGATTAATTTGTCCTTGTACGCCTAAGCTTTGTGCGCCCGTGTTGACCAAGCTTTCTAAAGCCGCGGCAGCGTCTTGCCCGCTCATTTGGGGCACCGTTTTGGCTTGTTGTGTTGGGGCAAATAGGTTGGATAACCATGCCACCGCTGAGGTTGGGGCTGCTTGTATGGGTGCGATTGTTGGCTGGGTGGTAACTTGCTCATTGCTGCTAGCGGCTGTGCGTGGCTGCTGTGGCTTGGCGGTGGTTTGGCTCGTTTTATCCGCTGTTTTTGTCCAAGCGTTTTGTCCACGGCTGGCTGCCGAACGGCTTACCTCGTTGTCGTCGGTATGCCAGTCGCTGGTGTCGTAGCCGCGGTCTTTATGTTCCTGCTGCTGGCTTTCGGTAATGCGTTCATAGCTCGAAGGGGCAAATCCTTCACGATTGTAGGTAATGTGAAATTCTGGTGACTCAAGATGGGCATGGGGTAAAATGGTGATACGTGTGCCGCTTTCTTGTTCAAGGTATACCAAGCTATCACGTTTTTCATTGAGTAAAAATGCGGCAATATCGGTTGGGACTTCTGCTTGGATTTCACCTTGGCGCTCTTGTAGTGCTTTTTGCTCAATCTGGCGCATGATAGAAAGCGCAAGTGAACGCAAATCGCGAATCATACCCGTCCCATGACAGCGTGGACATAGATAGCCCGTGGCTTCTTCAAGCGATGGGCGCAAGCGTTGACGGCTCATTTCTAACAAGCCAAATCGAGAAATTTCAGCAAATTGGATGCGAGCGCGGTCTTTTTTGGTCGCCTCTTTAAGACGGTTTTCTACCTGTTTTTGATGGTCATCACTTGCCATGTCAATGAAATCAATAACAATCAGCCCACCCATATCGCGTAAACGCAGCTGACGGGCAATTTCATCAGCGGCTTCTAAGTTGGTATTAAAAGCTGTTTCGCTGACATCCGCGCCTTTGGTGGCTTTTGATGAATTGATATCAATAGATACCAAAGCTTCGGTTTGGTCGATGACAATAGAGCCGCCACTTGGTAAACGGACTTCACGTTGATACGCGGTCTCAATTTGTTTTTCGATACCAAAGCGGGCAAACATGGGCTCATAATCGGTATATTTGCGCAGTTTGTCGGCTTGTTGGGGCATAACCGCTTCAATAAAATTGGCGGCTTCATTATAGGCAAATTCATTGTCTACCCAAATTTCTGTAATATCATCGCGTAGGTAATCACGAACCGCGCGCGTAACGACGCCTGCTTCTTGATGTACCAAGCGAGGGGCAGGGTAGTTTTTACTTTGCTGCTGAATGCCTTTCCAAATATTGAGTAGATGGTCTAAGTCGTGCTGCAACTCTTCGGTGGTTTTACCAATACCTGCCGTCCGAATAATCACACTCATGCCTTTAGGCAATTTTAGCTCGCTTAGCGCTTGCTTCATTTCGTCACGTAATTTGCCAGAAATTTGGCGTGAAATACCACCACCACGCGAGTTATTGGGCATTAATACCAAATAGCGTCCTGCTAACGAAATCATAGTAGACAGCGCTGCGCCTTTGTTACCACGTTCTTCTTTTTCAACTTGTACAATAAGCTCATCGCCTTCTTTAATGAGCTGTTTGATGTTAGTCACGGTGCGGGGATCAGCGGCGAGATATTCATTGGCAATTTCGCGAATAGGTAAAAACCCTTGACGCTGCGAGCCATACTCCACAAATACCGCCTCAAGTGAGGGCTCAACGCGGGTCACATGCCCTTTATAGATGTTGGCTTTTTTTTGTTCGCGGGTGCGATTTTCTAAGTCAAAGTCATAAAGATGGTTGCCATTACAAAGCGCAACTCGAATTTCTTCGGCGTGGGTAGCATTAATCAGAATGCGTTTCATGTGTTTTCTCCTCAACACACAAAACATACAGGCAAGGGTCAAAAAAATGACACAGTAAGTCGTTGGTCAAAATAATTGATAGTACAATTTTAATAGCTCAAAATTAGTAACGTGATTGAGCTATATACCATATACAATGCAAAATTTAGCAGTAACTAATCTCAAAGTACGCTAAATATTGTATGGCTAGTTTTCATCATAGTTATGGTGGATATTGATGATTCTAAGGTTTTACAAACGTCTTTGAGTGATTTTTATGGATACCTCAAAGTAGCATTTTACCTCACATTGTTGCGTCTGTATTAGACGCTTTATCAAATTTTCAAGGTCGTAAATCTTGAAATCCACAGTATCAAAATTTTATCGCGGTAGCCCTCTACCAACTATTGACAACTTCTGTCGTGTTCTTAATCTCTTCTTAGCTTGTATGTTTTTGTGCGTGATCAGTTAGTTAAATATAGATAAATCAGGCTTAAAAACTAAATTTTTTGGGGTTTAGTAAACCAATCATCGCCAAAGCAGGTTAAGAAACTGCCCTATGTCATAGACAGAACGGTTTTCTTAAAAATTATCTACAAGGATATCACGAGCAAAAACAAATAAATTACCATAAACCTAGGTATTGGGTTTTTGACGCGTAGCGGTAGGCACACTAAACTGCTAAACTATAGCAAAATTTTTCCAAAACGGCTATCAAAAAATGACAGAGCAAGTGCAAAACCCAAAACCTCGTTATCCATCAAGCCCCAAATCATCTACCTCATCAAAAAAACCGACCACCTCTCTTTCAGCAAAAACCAATCCCCGACACAACCAATCTGCCGATGATGATATTTTAGATTTTTCCAAAGTCAATTATCTCACGGTAACGCGCCAGCAGCACGACCAGCGAATTGATAACTTCTTGCTCACTCGCTTAAAAGGACTACCGCGCTCGCACGTGTACAACATGATTCGATCAGATGAAGTACGCATCAACGGCAAACGCTGTAAACCGCATGACAAACTTGAGCGCAATGATGTGGTGCGCATTGCCCCCATTCGCCTTGCTACCCGTGAAAAACCTGTGATTAGTCAAGAATTTGCTCAGAGCCTGTTGGCGCGAGTGGTCTATGAGGACGATGGCTTAATTGTGCTCAACAAGCCGTCAGGCATGGCAGTGCATGGCGGCAGTGGCGAAAGCTTTGGGGTGATTGAGGCAATGCGAGAAGCGACAGGCAAAAAGTACCTTGAGCTGGTACATCGTATTGATAAAGATACCTCAGGTCTATTAATGATTGCCAAAAAACGCTCTACCCTAAAAACTCTGCAAGAACATCTAAAAGTCAAAACCTTGCAAAAAACCTATTTATGTTTGGTAACAGGTTGGGTCAACACTGCCTCGCAAACTATTGATAAACCTTTACTAAAATATACCTTACCCAGTGGCGAACGTCGGGTAAAAGTCGATCAAAAATCCGATGAAAGCAAGCCAAGCCAAACCCAAATTACCGTGCTACAAAAACTTGAAGTTGAGGGTAAAAAAGTTAGTCTAATAGAAGCAAAACCTTTGACAGGACGCACCCACCAAATTCGTGTACATTTGGCGAGTATTGGTCATCCATTATTGGGTGATGATAAGTACAACCCGGCCGTCTCAAAAACCGACAAATCCGCTGTTCGCCGCTTGTGCTTGCATGCTTATCAGCTAGAAATTCCTGATTATGACACCATCAAAACAGCGCTACCCGATGACATACAAAGTTTAATCACCCCACCTCAACAAAACGAGGCATAACTGGCAAACCATTTTTAACCCAATACCTCACATTTAACTAAAGATACCAATGATGAAAACCTTCAAAGACAAATCACTCATTATTTTTGATTGGGATGGCACGCTGATGGACTCAGTTGGCTTGATTGTTGCCGCTATGCGCCACGCTGCTGAGCAAAACGGCTTAACGGTGAGCGATGAGGCGACCAAATCCATCATTGGTATTGCACTAGTTGACGCATTTCCCCTGCTTTTCCCACATGACAGCGACAAGCATGGGGCAATCTTAGCCAGTTATTCAGATTATTACATCAAACATTGCGACAACGATAAATTATTTGATGGCATCAAAGAACTCATTAAATGCTTACACACGCAAGGCAAAATTTTGGCAGTAGCCACGGGCAAAAAACGTCAAGGACTTGCGCGCGTGTTGCCAAATTCGGGCATTGAGCCGTTTTTTACCATCTCTTGCTGTGCGGATGAAACCGCAGGCAAGCCCAATCCGCTGATGCTACAAACCATCTTAGCTGAAACAGGCAAAGCAGTAGAAGAAGCGGTCTTTATTGGCGATAGCATCCACGATATCCGCATGGCGAACAACATTCACATGGATAGTATTGCAGTGAGTTATGGCTGTGAGTCGGCAGAAGTTTTGCGTATGGAACACCCAAACGCCCTAGTAAGTTCAGTTACCGCACTAACCAAGCTATTGTTATCCGCTACGTAGCGAATCGAGACAAGCAGCACCAAGCGCCACCCAATACTACTTGGCAGTGTCGTGATTATTTTTGTTAAACCCAGTGACTTGGAGTAGAATAACGGCAACTTAAAATTTTAAAAAGCTGTTTACAATGAAAGAAGAACTTTTAATCAATATCAGCCCCACTGAAAGCCGAGTGGCGGTGCTTGAAGATGGTGTTTTAAACGAAATATTTATTGAGCGGCACAGTAAACTTGGCTCAGTGGGCAACATTTATCTGGGCACCG
This sequence comes from uncultured Moraxella sp., assembly GCA_937889485.1. Lineage (GTDB taxonomy): Bacteria > Pseudomonadota > Gammaproteobacteria > Pseudomonadales > Moraxellaceae > Faucicola. The sequence continues at coordinate 7,301 of CALAPG010000015.1, forward strand.
TGGTGCGGGTATTACCTGGTATGCAAGCGGCGTTTATCGACATTGGTCAATCACGCACAGCATTTTTGCACGTCAATGACATGCAAGGCTCACGCCCAAAGCCCGCGCCCAAAAATCAAACCAGCAATCTACAAGACAAAACCCCCTCATTATTACAAAAAAACCAAACCGCCACGGACATCTCATTAGACACCGATAGCAAACTCAACGCGGTAGACAGCAATACCGCCACCTTGGCAATGACCACACCGTCCTATCAGCCCCCGCCAAGCGAGTTAATTGAAAATCGCCTTCATGAGGGGCAACGCATTTTGGTACAAGTCATCAAAGACCAACTAGGCAGTAAAGGCGCCAGACTCACCACCGATGTCTCCTTGCCCTCTCGCTACTTAGTTTATTTACCCTTTGGCGAGCACATTGGCATCTCGCAGCGCATCGATGGTGATGAGCGAGAACGCCTCAAAACCCAACTCACTGAGCTATTACACCAAGTGAGCCTACAAGGTGGGCTCATAGCCCGCACCGCCGCCGAAAACATTCCCCAGCCCAAACTTGAAGAAGATATTTATTATCTACTACAACTTTGGCGAATGGTACAGGCACGGCAGCAACAAATACCCAGCAATCGGCGATTTGAACTAATCTATCAAGATTTATCGCTGCCGCTACGTGCCATTCGCGACCTTATTGGCGAACAAACAGAACGCGTCACCGTGGATAATGCCCGCGTGTTTGAAGGCATTCGCCAATTTTCCAAAGAATTTGTCCCTGCCATTTACCCGCGCATTCAATTATATGAAGGTGAACAGGCACTATTTGACGTTCACCGCGTCGAAGATGACCTAAAAGACGCTATCAATCGTCGGGTCAATCTTAAATCAGGGGGCTATCTCATCATTGACCAAACCGAAGCCATGACCACCATTGACGTCAACACAGGCTCCTTTGTCGGTGGACGTTCGCTCGAAGACACCGTCTATAAAACCAATTTAGAGGCGACCCACGCCATCGCCCGTCAACTAAGGCTGCGCAATCTTGGCGGCATCATTATTTTGGACTTTATCGACATGCAAGAGCAAGCGCACCGTGATGAAGTTTTAGCAAGCCTGCAAGAACAGCTCAAACGCGACTATGCCAAAACCAACATCAGCGAAGTATCGGCATTAGGGCTTATTGAAATGACGCGAAAACGCACCCGCGAAAGCTTGCAACAACAGCTTTGTGAGCCGTGCCCAACCTGTGGTGGCAAAGGTTTTGTCAAAAGTGCTGAAACGGTCTGCCTAGAAATTTTTCGTGAACTCATGCGCTGCGCCCGAGTATACAACACCCCAAAAAAATTTACCGTTGTCGCAAATAGCGGGGTGATTGAGCTGCTACAAAGCACAGAAGCGGACACCGTAGCCGAGTTTGAGTACCTACTAGGGCGCCCAATCAACCTAGACAGTGACAACCGCTACAACCAAGAACAATATGATATTTTGCTGGATTAGACCTTGCAATAATCAAAAAAATCGGTATAATACAGCCCACTTAACTTATTGCAGGGCGACGAAGATGATT
>CALAPG010000016.1 GCA_937889485.1 uncultured Moraxella sp.
ATGCGTGATATGTGGTTAGCCAAAGGGGAGCGTACCTAATGAAACATTTAATTTCAGTTTTAATGGAAAATGAATCTGGGTCACTCTCGCGCGTGGTAGGGCTATTTTCTCAGCGTGGTTACAACATTGAAACCCTCAACGTTGCGCCAACAGATGACCCCACTTTATCTCGTTTAACCCTAACCACAGACACTGACCAAAATAAAATTGAGCAAATAACCAAACAATTGCACAAGCTCATTGAAATTGTCAAGGTCACAACCTTGACAGACAGCGTACATATTGAACGCGAACTAATGCTCATTAAAGTGCGCGCCACAGGCAGCAGTCGTGATGAAATCAAACGCACGGCAGACATTTTCCGTGCCAGCATTGTAGACATTACCCCAAGCGTCTACACCATCCAAATTGTTGGTGATACCAGCAAACTTGATGGTTTTATTGAATTAATGGGACGAGACCGTATCTTAGAGGTGGTGCGTTCAGGTGTCATTGGCATTGCGCGTGGTGAAAAAACCCTTAGCGTATAACCCAATACTTGAACCAAGTTATTTTAAAATTTGTTAACACAAGGAAATCGTTATGAATATTTTTTATGATAAAGACTGTGATTTATCAATCATCCAAGGCAAAAAAGTGGCTATCATTGGCTACGGCTCACAAGGTCATGCTCACGCCCTCAACCTTAAAGACAGCGGTGTTGATGTAACCGTAGGTCTTCGTAAAGACTCAAACTCATGGTCAAAAGCAGAAAACGCAGGTCTTAAGGTTGCCGAAGTTGAAGACGCTGTCAAAAATGCTGACTTAGTCATGATTTTGACGCCAGACGAATTCCAAAAACAACTATATAACGATGTCATCGAGCCAAACATCAAACAAGGCGCTACCTTAGCGTTTGCCCATGGTTTTGCTATCCATTATAACCAAATCGTACCCCGTAAAGACCTTGACGTCATCATGATTGCCCCTAAAGCACCGGGTCATACTGTACGCAATGAATTTGCCACAGGTGGCGGTATTCCCGACCTAATCGCAGTCTATCAAGACGCCTCAGGTCAAGCCAAACAAGTGGCATTATCCTATGCATCGGGTGTTGGCGGTGGCCGTTCAGGTATCATCGAAACCACTTTCAAAGATGAAACAGAAACCGATCTTTTTGGTGAACAAGCCGTACTTTGCGGTGGTGCCGTTGAACTAGTCAAAATGGGTTTTGAAACACTAGTTGAAGCGGGCTACGCGCCTGAGATGGCATATTTTGAATGTCTACATGAATTAAAACTCATTGTCGACCTCATGTACCAAGGCGGTATTGCCGATATGAACTACTCAATCAGTAACAACGCAGAATATGGCGAATATGTTACGGGTCTTGAAGTGATCAATGAACAATCACGTGAAGCCATGCGCAATGCCCTAAAACGCATCCAGTCAGGTGAATATGCCAAAATGTTTATTGCTGAAGGTATGTTAGGCTATCCATCAATGACTGCTCGCCGCCGTCAAACTGCCGAGCATGAAATCGAAAAAACAGGGGCAAAACTTCGCGGCATGATGCCTTGGATCACCGATAGTAAAATCATCGACAAAGCAAAAAACTAAGTCTCTTAGGAGAATAGCACCATGTTTGACAGATTTTGATTCATTATCTTTATCATGGTGGCATTGTGCAACCCTGTTTATGGTTAAATTGACATAAGCAGGGTTTTTTAGTATAGAATACCCATTAACTAATTGGTTGTATGAGATTTATTTTGAATATTGTTTTGTTTTGGCAATCATCCGCGGCTTTTTTCTCTCAAGGATTGCTCAGTTTTTTTGCAATTCCCAGCTTTGCTAACCCTTTTAACGCCTTATCTTCAGCGGGTTATATTCCCAATTGGCAAGCAATGTATCTAGGTGGCACCCTTATTGTAGGTGCATTAATTGCTTATGAATCAATCGTACTCAAAAAAAATGCAGGCAAACTACCCGAATCCACTTTATTTAGTATTAGCTCAATTCTAGAAACGGCATGGCTTTTGGTATCCACGGCGGCTATTTATTATGGTCATTTTATTGGGCTTAGTAAAGTAGTGCCCATGGCGTACATCATCTATAGCATTTTTGGCTGGTTGTACGGTTTTTATCTGTTACGTGGACAAGCACAAACCATTGAAGAAGTCGAAGATATGACCATGCCCACCAAGTATATGGACTATAGTCTATCATTTTCATTGGTCATCATGATTACTAGCATAGCAGTATTCATGGATATGTTACGTCAAGGAATGATTGTATTATCTATTAACTAAACAATAATCGTTGAAAACATCAAGAAATTTGTAAAATAATAGAAAAAATACAAATTAGTAGTAGGTGAAACATAAAAACTAGGCTATACTGTCCTTAGTCGCTAAAGTTGCATTAAGGCTAGCGCCGACAATCTATTCTAGCGGTGAAATATTTATAACAGCCTGTATATACTCAAGGGTAGTTGCAAGAGTTATAGATAACATAGTTAATTTTTAAAGTAGGATTTTTTATGTCAGATAAAGTAACTGGTACTGTAAAATGGTTTAACGAGAGCAAAGGTTTTGGTTTTATCGCCCAAGACAACGGCGGTCAAGACGTATTCGCTCATTACAGTGCAATCCAAGGTTCAGGTTTTAAAACACTTAAAGAAGGTCAAC
>CALAPG010000017.1 GCA_937889485.1 uncultured Moraxella sp.
GCAAACAAGTGCCAAGCGTGACTTTTCATACCCAACAGCAAGGCAAATGGGTCGATATCACCACCGATGAGCTATTTAAAGGTAAAAAAGTGGTGTTATTTTCACTACCTGGGGCATTTACCCCAACTTGCTCATCCATGCACTTACCACGCTATAATGAGTTGGCAGGCGAGTTTGCCAAGCAAGGTGTTGATGACATCATTTGTGTGTCGGTGAATGACACCTTTGTGATGAATGCGTGGGCAAAGGACCAAGAATGTGCCAATGTGACGGTAATGCCTGATGGCAATGGTGAGTTTACCGAAGCGATGGGGCGTTTGATTGATGACTCAGCAATTGGGTTTGGTAAGCGTTCTTGGCGTTACTCGATGCTGGTGGATGATGGCAAAATCGTGCAAATCTTTGATGAGCCACAAGATACAGATAGCGATGACCCGTATGAACTATCTGACGCTGATACCATGATTAAATACCTTGATCCCAACTGGACGGATAAGCCATCCGTGTCTATCTTTACCAAAGTGGGCTGCCCTCACTGTATCAAAGCCAAAGAAACTTTAAAAGAACAAGGCTTGGATTTTGAAGAAATTGTCCTTGGTAAAGACGCGACCATTGCATCTGTGCGCGCCATCACAGGTAAAGAAACCGTGCCTCAAGTGTTTATTGGCGGTGAGCATATCGGCGGTAATGATGAATTACAAGCACATTTTGCCAAATAATTTTTGCAAAACTAAAAAAAGACAGTCTTGGCTGTCTTTTTTTATGCGATCGTTTAATAGACTCGTTAAGTTGCCTAGTCAAAGTTATTTTCTAGGGTTTCTAGCTCCATCATCAACGTCATTAGATTTTCTTCAACCGTTTCAATTTGTGCTTTTAATGCTGTCTGTTCATCAAGTAACTTGAGCAAATCCGCTTTTCGGCTCTCGTCATACAGCCCTGTATCACTTAGTTGTTCTTCAATCTCACACAATTGCACGGCTAATTTTTCTAGTTGTTTTTCATCGTTTTCCATTTTTTTACGAATTGGCGCGGTGAGTTTACGCTGTTCAGCGGATTTTTTGCGTTGCTCTTCTTTGGATAAAGGGCTTTTTGGGTCAATTGTTTCACGTGGAACATTTTGCTGGGTGGCAGATTTTTCTAGTTGTTTGCCTTTTGCCTGCTCTTTTCGTACCTGCGACAGCCACGCACTATAATAGGCGATGTCGTTGTCAAAAATTTCACACTGCCCGTCATGCACCAAGTATAACTCATCACACACAGTGGCTATCATTTCTCGGTCATGCGATACCAAAATGACTGCGCCTGCAAATTCTTGTAAGGCAAAACTTAACGCTTGGCGCATTTCAAGATCTAGGTGGTTGGTGGGTTCATCGAGCACCAGTACATTGGGGCGTTGCCACACGATGAGGGCAAGGGTAAGCCTTGCGCGCTCCCCACCTGAAAACAGCTTGCTTGGGGTCTCAATCCGATCACCGCGAAAGTCAAAACTGCCCAAGAACGCGCGCAACTCGGCATCAGATGTCTTACCAGCTAACCGCTGTAACATCAGCATGGGCGTGGCTTCACCGTCTAATGCGTCCATTTGGTGCTGATTAAAATAACCCAATACCAGACTATCCGCGACTTTGCGCGTGCCTGATAATATGGGCAGCTCACCCACCAAGCCTTTAATCACCGTGGATTTCCCTGCCCCATTCATACCAAGTAGCCCAATGCGGCTATCGGGGGTGATTTGTAAACGGATTCTTTTGATGAGTGCTATACCTTGGTAGCCGACACTGGCTTCATCCATCACAATAAGCGGTGAAGTCAGCTGCAATGGCGGATAAAACTGAAAAGTAAAAGGGTTGTCTGCCATCACAGGCGCCAAATTTGTCATGCGTTCTAGCTGTTTGACGCGAGCTTGAGCTTGCTTGGCTTTGGAGGCCTTGGCTTTAAAACGGCGGATAAAGTCTTCTAAATGGGCACGGGTGGTTTGCTGTTTTTCAAACGCTTGTTGCTGCTGGGCAAGGCGTTCGCTGCGTGTCCGCACAAACGTAGTATAGTTGCCTGTGTAGAGGGTCATGTGCTGGTGTTCAATATGCAAAATGCGCCCTACGACGTTATCTAAAAACGCTTGGTCATGTGAAATCATTAACAGCGTACCATCATACGCTTTGAGCCAGTCCTCTAGCCACAAAATCGCGTCCAAGTCCAAATGGTTGGTCGGCTCATCCAGTAGTAACAAGTCAGCGCGGCTCATCAAAGTTTTGGCAAGATTAAGGCGCATACGCCAGCCCCCTGAAAAACTGCTCACAGATTGGCTTTCTTGGGCGATATTAAACCCCAGTCCCGTCATAATTTGTGACGCTTTGGCAGGAATGCTATAACCATGAATGTCGTCAAAGCGTGCATGGACATGGGCAAGTTCGCTTTCGGTTAAATCATCATGGTTATTAATTTTATAATTTAATTCAAAGTATTCTTGATCACCACTTAACACAAAATCAATGGCAGATTGCTCACTGCTTTCAATTTCTTGCGCCATATGTCCAATCTGCCAGTTGCTAGGAATACTGATTTCACCCGTATCCAGACCCAGCTGTCCCAACAACACCGCAAAAAAACTCGACTTGCCCGTGCCATTATTGCCTGTTAACCCGATTTTCCAGTGTGGGTGAATTTGCAAATTAACATCGTTAAACAAAACCCGCCCATCACGGCGGACACTGGCATTTTTTAGTTCAATCATAAAAGGCTCAATTAGTTGGATAAAGTAACTCAAAATTTAATTGGGAAAAATTCTTGATAGTATAAAGTATTCGCCCCATAATAAGAAAAAAGTTTTAATAAGGAAAAACCCATGAGTGAGACAGCAATTGATGGTATGACCCTAACTGACAACGCTGCCAAAAAAGTGCGTCATTTACGTGATCAAGAAGGCAACCAAGACTTGATGCTACGGGTGTATGTGACGGGTGGCGGCTGCTCGGGATTTTCTTACGGTTTTAATTTTGAAGACCAACTTGGCGATGACGATGCCACTTTTAACAATGCCGATGTCAGCCTTGTGGTTGATAGCTTAAGTTATCAATACCTAAACGGCTCTACCATTGACTATGTGGAGGGACTTGAAGGCTCACGCTTTACTGTGAATAACCCAAACGCCACCACTACCTGTGGCTGTGGCTCGTCTTTTTCTATTTAGTGTTGCCAAAAAAATGGTATAAAAGGGGTGAACAGTGGTTGACCTCTTTTTTTATGCCACGTTTTTATCGTTAAATTACTACCAGTGGGTAATGTTATCTTAAAGAACCTCGCGTTCGTCTGAATTACTTTGAGCATTACCAAAATTTGGTTAATAATACCGCTATCAAGTAAAAAATATATTAATACTGCTTGATACC
>CALAPG010000018.1 GCA_937889485.1 uncultured Moraxella sp.
ATCTGTTTGATTTCTTTGTCATTAAAATGCTGATTGCCAATAATTTTGATGTCAACAACGCGGGCAGCTTTGCCTTCAATAAAATTAAATTTTAGCGCCACACGGTTATTGTCAAGTGGTGTCTGTGTGACGTTCACCTCACTGTTATAATAGCCTTGTTGGTTATATTGTTGTTTTAACTCGTTTTGTACTTGCTCAACGGTGGCTTGTTTTAATACATTGCCTTCAACAATGCCAATACGTTTTAGCCCCTCATTCAGCGCCTCTTTGGGTATGAGTTTGTTACCATCATAACTTACACTGGCAATGAGGGGGCGTTCTACTACCTCAAACACCAATTGGTTACCTGCTTGGGCGGCTTTTACATCCGAAAAATTGCCCGTATTGTACAAGGCTTTGATGCTCTCTGCGATATTGGTATCGTTTGCCACTTCACCTGTGTTGACGGCAAGTACGGGATAAAGGCTATCGGCGGGTACTCGCGTCAATCCATTAATTTGGATATCGCTCACGGTAAAATTGGCAGCATTGGCGTGGGAGGCAATTACTGCTAATGGGGCTACAAAAAATAACGCTGAATTTCGCATAAAACTTGTTCCGAGTTAACCACCAGCCCAACTAAGCGCGCCTATATCTGCTACGGCTGCAAAATTAGCTAGGTTAAAGCCAACCTACCAAATAGCGTTTATCTAACATTGAGAGGCGCTAGTCTATCAAAAGTTGGCTTATGGAAAATGGCGATAAAAATTAAAAAATATCGTAATGGTTTGTCTTTAATAAGGTAAAAATATCAAAGTACAGGGTATAGGTAATTAAATTTTACTGCCATAAGGTAAGCTAATTTTTAAGTAAAGTCTAGTGAAAAAATCAAAGTTTAAATCAATATTTTGCCAATATAAGGGACGTTAAAACAACCGTGAGATATCATTACCAATGGCTAACAACATGAAACCGCCAAGCAAAACTAGCCCAACATTCATACCAACAATTTGTATTTTTTCTGGCATCGGTTTGCCAAAAATAGCTTCATACGCATACATCACAATATGCCCACCATCTAGCACGGGGATAGGTAATAAATTAAGCACCGCAAGACTTAAGCTAATAATTGCCATAAAAGACAATACCGCTTCCCAGCCAATGCTAAAACTTTGATTGGCAACTTTGGCAATGGTGATGGGCCCTGAGAGGTTTTCAACCCCGATAAGACCTGTCAACATTTTTCCCATGGACTTTAGGGTCATGGCGCTTAAGTCCCGCGTTTGCTGGGCGGATTTTGCCAACGCTTCAATGGGGCTATATTGAATGGTTTTGATATATTCAGGGGGTGGGGTGATTTTATTGGCTTTTGCGGCTGCACCAATTTGTCCATAACGGTTGCCCATGGTGTCTTTTTTGCCTTGTGGCATGACTTTTAGGGTGACAGGGACGTTATTTCTTTCTACTTCAATGGTGAGTAGCTGCTCGGGATGGGCTTTGACAATTTGTGAAAAACCCAGCCAATCTAAGATAGGTTGCCCATCTACTCGTTTGATCAAGTCGCCCACTTGCATGCCTTGACGCGCCGCTGCGCTGTTTGGCATCACTTCCCCAACTACGGCAGGGATTTTAGGCTGCCAAGGCAGCGCCCCCAAGCTATCAATGGGATTGGTTGCTTGATTGGGTTGTTGTGTTTTCATAAACTCCCTGATAGGGACAACCACTTGATGATTACCTTGCATGTTTTTGATACTCAAGGTAATTTGCCCTGTTTCTCCCATGCGGTCTGCCAAGGCATAATTGACATCTTGCCAGCTTTGGGTGGGTTTTTTATCCACCGCTACAATCTCATCACCCACCACCAGCCCAGTATGGCTAACAGGGGAATTAGGCAAAATGCTACCCACTTTGGTCGCTAGCATCTGTGTTGGGGTAATCAATAGTACCCAATACAAGCAAATAGCAATCAAAATATTCATAACAGGGCCCGCTGCTACAATGGCAATTTTTTTCCAAGGACGCTGGTTATTAAATGCCAAATGTCGCAAGCTTGGTTCAACCTCGCCTTCACGTTCATCTAGCATCTTGACATAACCGCCTAAAGGCACCGCAGAAACAGCATAATTAATGCCTGTTTTTTTACTCGTCCAGCTTAAGATTTTTGGCCCAAAGCCGATAGAATAGGTCAACACTTTAACCCCACACCAGCGAGCAACGATATAGTGTCCCCATTCATGTAATGCTACCAGTGGCCCTAATACAACGATTGCAGCGAGTACCGTTAAAATAAACGTCATGGTTATCCTTTAAAGATAAAGAAGGTCAACAAATAGATAAAAAGCCTTAATTTTAGTTATGTTATGAGGCTCTCACGGGCAATTTCAATCGACATTGCGCTGGTGATAACGCGCTTTTGCCGCCGCCCTAAGGCAATGTTTGAGGTTGGCAGATGGCATCTACACACGCTGCGGCTTGCTGGCGACTTAGTTTATCCACTGCCAAAATGGTTGCTAGTGAATTAATCGTTTGGGCTTGGGCTTGTTTTAATACCTGCTCATTGATATCCGCAATATCGGTTAGGCGCACTTGACCTGCCAAAAACGCCTGCACGGCAACCTCATTGCTGGCATTAAGTGCAATACAAGCATAACCACCTTTTGCCATCGCCTCATACGCCAACGCCAAACAGCGAAATTTTTGTCGGTCGGGTTTGACAAAGGTCAGTTGACTGAGGGCAAATATATCAAGTGGCGCCACCCCGCTGCCAATACGCTGGGGATAAGCAAGGGCATGAGCAATGGGGGTTCTCATATCGGGGCTGCCAAGCTGCGCTAAAAATGAACCATCATGGTACTCCACCATGGAATGTACGATACTTTGGGGATGAATTGCCACTTCAATATCACTCACAGGCATATCAAATAAAAAACTCGCCTCAATGAGCTCTAGCCCTTTATTCATCATAGTGGCACTGTCCACCGAGATTTTTTGTCCCATTGACCAATTGGGGTGTTTGACTGCCTCGGCAACGCTAGCACCCTGCATCTGCTCAAAAGAATGATGTAAAAAAGGCCCACCTGACGCTGTAAGCCACAGTTTTTTGATACCGTTGTTTTTATCGTGAATTGCCGCACGGTCTTGTTGTACCGCGTTTGGCAGGCATTGGAAAATTGCATTATGCTCGCTATCAATAGGCAATAGCGTAGCGCCTGAGGTTGCCACGGCTTGCATCATCAGCTCACCTGCCATCACCAAAGATTCTTTATTAGCCAATAAAACAGTTTTTCCCGCTTGGGCTGCCGCCAACGTTGAGGGTAACCCAGCAGCGCCAACAATGGCTGCCATCACCTGATCAACATCCTCAAGCGCTGCC
>CALAPG010000019.1 GCA_937889485.1 uncultured Moraxella sp.
CAGCTAGAAGTGCATTTTGTTGACTCAGAGCAAGCGCATAAGGCAGTGCTTGACGGTGATTTGTCATTGGCGTTTTTGACATTGCCACCTGTGTATGACAAGCGCCTCAATTATCATATGCTGTGGTCGGATCCGTTATACTTTGTGACGGGCGTGTTGTCACCATTGGCGCAAAAAATGAATGTCTCGTTAGAGCAATTGGCAAATTACCCCGCCATTTTGCCCGCCGCCAATACTTTTACCAGTCAGATTACGTTGGCAGAATTTGCCAAGTATAACCTAAAACCTTATGCCACCATGAGTACTAATCCGCTTGAGTCTATTCGTATGTTGGTATCAGTGGGACTTGGGTGGTCAGTTTTGCCTCAAACTCTTATTAATCAAGACTTGCAGCCCATTAATATGGATCATAGTGTCGAGCTGCAGCGCTATTTGGGGCTGGTTACCAATCCCAATATCACGGTTTCTGCAAGCATGGCAGCCTTACTTAATATTTTGGGTATGACGTCAAAAGACGCTTAAAAACGTCCCTTTAATACAAAAAATACGCGCTTAATAAAAAACCCACTGTGACGATGATCAGTGGGTTTTTTATTAACGAGTGATATCAATGGCGCCGTTTTTGGGTTATTTCTTTTGATAAGATAAGCGCACGCCATACACGGTCGCATGATTATCGGTGAATTCGCCCACCACATCATTGTTAGGGATTTTGGTCTTGGCATCGCCAAACATCAGGTATTTTGCCCCCGCTGAGACAGACCATTCTGGGGTGATGTTATATTTTGCCCCTAGACCTAAGCTCCAGTAGCCTTCTACGGGTCCTAATGTGGTTGTGGGGTTACCTGCGCCGCTATCCCAACCGACGTTACCTGTAACCGCCCATCGGTCGCTTAGTTTTTTGCCAATCCCTACTTCAGCCGTCCAAGAATCATCTGAATAGTCAACAAGGTTTAGACCGTTGGGGTATAGTGGTTGACCCTTGTCGTCAGTGACAAGCTTGGTAGCATCGCTATAGCTTTGTGGTTTGATGGCAAAATCACTCCAAGGTACCCAGCGAATTTTGGCATTTAATAATGTGGTTGGGTTGAGACCTGTTTGAAAATCTAAGTTAACAGATTGTGGGGTGGTGATGGTGATCTTATTGGTAGCACTTTGCTGTCTGGCAGGTAAATACTCGGCGCCATGGGTATCGTGGTCAATTTCTGAACGGTAAGTTAAAGCGGCTTTTAAGGCAATCTCGGGTTTGCTATAAGCAATCCCTGCCATCCAGCCATAGCCTGTGGTTTCGGTAAAAGTCGCATCATAGCCTTGCGTAGCACTATAAGCTTTGCCACGCAAATGAACATCGCCCTCAAGTTTTTGTAAGACGGGGCCGCCATAGACTTGGAGGTTTTTTTGCTCACCCAATTTGACCCCAATTAAGCCCGTGAAGTTTTGGCTAGACACACTAACGCTGGTACCTTCATTGGGGTTATTGGCAACGTATTGGGCTAGATTATAGGCAGCGCCAGCAAGTTTGGCATTTTTGGCGACTTGTTGTAATTGCTCAGCGCTGATTGTACCGTTCACAAAGTTATTATTGCCACTATATTGGACGTCTGCGCCCCATGGTTGGTCAAAAAAGACACCCACACTGACCGTATCATTGATATCGGCTTTTGCCCCATAATTGGTAAATTGATAGTCTTCTGCCATATCAGCAATATCATGCCCTGGCGTATAATTATGAGGCGTTGGCTTGGCGGCAGCACTGTCTTTGCCTTCAATGCTAGGATTAATGGTAATATGCTCCACATAGGCAAAAGTACCATCTTGGGTAAACGCCCAACTAGGCTGGGTTGAGCGGTCAAGACCCGCGGCACCCGCAACTGAGCTGATAGAAATGGTCGCCATTGCGACGGCTAGAGATGGTAATTTAAAAGACATGAAATACTCCCTGTTACATGGTATTTAGCCAAAGACAGCCAACTATATAATGGACTAAAGCCCTAGAATATCCTTGAAAAATTCACTATTTAATTATGGCACCTTCCAATGGACGTGCAAAGAATAGTTAAATTTTCCAACATTTACAACCATCACTTACGCATAATTACCGTTATTTTTGACCTCGCGGGTCACTAAATGGTTCAATAAATAGCGACTAACATCAAATGGTTATCTGTTTTTACCAAAAATAGTACAATCGGCATACGTACAGCGGCGATGACTTTTTAGCCTTTCATTGTCCCAAAAACAAAAAACCATACCGTCAAGGCATGGGTTTTTGTCGACACAAAATAGGCATTTTCTCAGATCAATGCCTCATCAAAACTACCAAAGTATTTCAAATTAACTGATAGTTATTTCAATTAATTGAGTTTGACCAGATTCATTTCCATCTTTTTGCCATCATTAGACTGGGTTACTTTGATGGGTAAATAATCAAGTTTTGGCGCCAACCAAAAGCTAGTTTGGCGGTCTTTATCCTCATGAACGCGATCAATACGTACCACATCAAAGCTACCTGCAGGCACAGTAATGCGGGTTATCGCAGATTTTTTGAACGGCACCGCCTCAATAGTATTGCGATCCGCCATCAAATAACTGCCACGAAACTTGCCTGATTTTAAATCTTCGCGAATTTGAATTTCGAGGGTCAAATCATCATAGCCCCCCTGTGGCATGGCGATGGTTTTATGCTGACCTTTGTAATCAGTGACTAACTGCTTTTTGGTTGCATCAAAATTGAGCGTTGTAGTACGTCCCGCGCCAAAAATTTTATACTGAGTTTGTGCGCTGATTGGTTGCACCAAATAATTAAGGGTCGTAAAAGTGGCAGTTTGTTTGGCGCTGGCAAGTTTACCCACACTGGCATTGACATTATAAGTATATTGATTGCCTGATTGGGTGAGCACCCGCGTTGCCACACCATTGTATTTACCCTCAATATTAAAATTATAAGACGCGGAAAAAGGCGCCACCGCCGCTACCGCAGTGCCCATTATGCCCAAAGAACCGCCAAAACACACACCAGCACCCAATAAAAAACGCTTAAATAACGCTAAATTCACCATAAATACCCTCTAGTCTTAGATGGCTATACAGTAGTAGCGCCGCAAAATAATTACAAGTGAATTAACAAAACACTTGAAAAGCGCAATAATTGCACATAAAAAAACCTAAAAATGTGTCACTTGCTCAATAAACTGCAACAAATAAAAAAAAATTAAAATTTTTGCTTGAACAAATTGGCATACAACCCCATTCTCAAATACTAAATTGGTGGCTAATATCACGCTATCTCCCAATCAATTGCGCGGCTAGCCACCAAACTGGGTTTTTTAGGTAGTGCATCACTTTTACCATGTGTGGCAAAATTGACACTACTTTTTTGCAAACGATAATTTGAAAATTAATTTATGGAGTAAATTATGGCAATTCGTCCTTTACATGACCGTATCGTTGTTCGCCGCAGCGAAGAAGAACAAAAAACCGCAGGTGGTTTATTGCTAGCAGGTGGTGCCCAAGAAAAACCTTCTCAAGGAGAAGTGATTGCTGTAGGTAACGGACAGATCACTGACAACGGCGTACGTGCGCTAGACGTTAAAGTTGGCGATAAAGTGCTATTTGGTCAATACGCGGGCTCAACGGTAAAAGTTGATGGCGAAGAACTATTAATTATGAAAGAAAGTGATGTGCTTGGCGTGATTGAAGCATAATTTTTGGTCGACTGTACGGGCGTATCGCATACGCCCACGTTGCAAAAAATTGATTAAGGGCGTTTGCAACAAGCCCCTACCTAATTTAAACATATAAAAAATTGGAGAAATTCTCATGGCAAAAGACGTAAAATTTGGCATTGATGCGCGTAGCAAAATGATTGATGGCGTGAACGTACTCGCCAATGCAGTGCGCGTTACCTTAGGTCCTAAAGGTCGTAACGTAGTCATCGACAAATCATTTGGCGCGCCAACCATCACCAAAGATGGGGTATCGGTTGCCAAAGAAATCGAGCTTGAAGACAAATTTGAAAATATGGGCGCGCAGCTGGTACGTGAAGTTGCTAGCAAAACCAATGACGTGGCAGGTGATGGTACCACAACCGCAACCGTATTGGCACAAGCCATCTTGCAAGAAGGCATGAAATCGGTTGCCGCTGGCATGAACCCAATGGACTTAAAACGCGGCATTGATAAAGGCGTGCGTGTGGTGGTCGAAAAAATCCATGCCATCTCAACCCCAGCCAATGACAGCAAAGCCATTGCCCAAGTTGGTTCTATTTCTGCCAACTCTGACCAAACCATCGGTGACTTAATCGCCCAAGCCATGGAAAAAGTGGGTAAAGAAGGCGTGATTACCGTGGAAGAAGGTTCAGGTTTTGAAGACACGCTAGAAGTGGTCGAAGGCATGCAGTTTGACCGTGGCTACATCAGTCCATACTTTGCCAACAAAGCCGACACTTTAACCGCTGAACTTGAAAACCCATTAATCCTATTGGTTGACAAAAAAATCAGCAACATCCGTGAACTCATTCCGCTACTTGAAAACGTGATGAAAGCAGGCAAACCCCTACTTATCATCGCAGAAGATGTTGAAAACGAAGCCTTGGCAACGTTGGTCGTCAACAACATGCGTGGTGGATTAAAGGTATGTGCTGTCAAAGCCCCAGGTTTTGGTGACCGCCGTAAAGCTATGCTCCAAGACATCGCTATCTTAACAGGTGGTACGGTCGTTTCTGAAGAATTGGGCATGAGCCTAGAGACAGCAGAGCTTAGCGTACTGGGTACTGCCAAAAAAGTCACCGTGGGCAAAGAAAACACCGTGATTGTTGATGGTGCAGGCGCAACAGAAGCAATCGCTGACCGCGTGGCGTCTATCCGTCGTCAAGTCGAAGAATCTACATCAGACTACGATAAAGAAAAACTACAAGAACGTATCGCCAAACTTGCAGGCGGTGTTGCGGTCATCAAAGTAGGCGCTGCCACTGAAACTGAAATGAAAGAGAAAAAAGACCGCGTGGACGATGCCCTACACGCCACTCGCGCTGCCGTAGAAGAAGGCGTGGTTGCTGGTGGTGGTGTGGCACTGGTTCGTGCTGCCGCTAAACTGGCTGATCTGAAAGGCGACAACGAAGACCAGACCGTGGGTATCCGTGTTGCACTGCGTGCGATGGAATCACCACTGCGTCAGATCGTAGACAACGCTGGTGAAGAGCCATCAGTTGTTGCTAACCGTGTTCGTGAAGGTGAAGGTAACTTCGGTTACAACGCGGCAACTGAAGTTTACGGCGACATGCTGGAAATGGGTATTCTGGATCCAACCAAAGTAACCCGTCTGGCACTGCAATTCGCTGCTTCAGTCGCTGGTCTGATGATCACTACCGAATGTATGGTGACTGATGCACCGAAGAAAGATGCACCTGCAATGCCTGATATGGGCGGCATGGGTGGTATGGGCGGCATGATGTAGCGCGACGAGAGTCGTACAGGTAGCTAGCCTGACTGGGTTACATTTAACTGCAACTCATTAAATCTTAACGGTTTTTTGAGTTGCATTCCAGTGAACTATAGCAATTACTTTACCCGACATTCGGGCCTGCATAGACAGCCCGAATGCTCGGTCACCTTCTTTAAGGTGCTCACTTTGGGATATGTTGCGTTTTTGTAGGCTTCTATCCTCCGCTTTAAAAGCGTAGATACTTAATGCTGAAATTTCCAATTTTCCGGGAATGACGTAGTAGGGATTGTCGTGTTCAGTAAACAGCTATCTAGCCGCTTGTTCGGTGTGAAGCTGTGTCCAATGATTGTCTGAATTTACTGGTTTATTAGTAGATAGCAGACCTGTTATGCAACTAACAGTAGCCTAGGGATAGTGCGTCGCTGGTAACGGCGGGGTGCGGAGCTTCCTGACAATGTACTCCCCGCAAGGGTGTGTTTTTACCGTGAGGTAGGAATGCAGATTTCACCAGTAGCAGGTGGATGAGAGGCTAGGCTGGGTCATACGGTTAACATACGTGAACTGCTAACAAGCACCGTCAGCCGCAATGAGTGCAAGCTACTGACGCACTTTGACCAAAAGGTACAAGGCTGGTTATCCCTCTTACATCTGGGGATACGTTGTCATCAAGCCTTCGGTGTATTGGCAGAACCTAAGTGACTCGTGTCATTGGCACGGAACTCGGTAAACCCGTATTTCCGCCTGATAGGTTGGTTACCATGGTAACCAATTGGCGTTATTTCAGGCAGGTGACCCGCGAGGGGAGCTGTTGGAGGTGCGGGCAGAGGAAGTTGGAAAAAGCGAAGGCCGTTGTGTAATGCAGCGGATAGGGGGTTAAAGGTTCCTCTACCGGAAACGGGGCCCACTTCCAACCGGTCTTTAATCGCAGGAAGGCGTGTAAAGCCAACACAGTGACAAATTGAAAGTGGAGTAAACAGAAAAACAGTCTGTTTACTCCGACCCTTGCGGGAGCAGGTACTCCCGCAAGGGGGATACCGTGCTTTCTGCTTGGGGCTTTCTAACCAAAAGCACTGAGGAGAATAGCAAGATGAGTAAGGCTAAACCAATAGTTTTACCTGCATTCTCCGACAAGGCGGAACACTGGGCTGATATTAATTGGCGACAGGTTCACCGCCACGTTCGGGGGCTACAGGTACGTATTGCGAAGGCGACAAAGGCACAGGACTGGCGCAGGGTGAAAGCCCTGCAACGGTTGCTGACCCGCTCGTTTGCGGCTAAGGCATTAGCGGTCAGACGGGTGACGGAGAATCGCGGTAAAAATACAGCAGGTGTTGATAAGGCGTTGTGGAATACGCCCAAAGCCAAACTGGAAGCTATCAGCAAACTGACGCGCACAGGCTATCAGCCGAAGCCGTTACGCAGGGTTTATATTCCAAAAGCCAACGGCAAACGCCGTCCTCTAGGAATACCCACGATGCACGACCGCGCGATGCAGGCACTCTACCTGTTAGCGTTAGAACCGGTATCGGAGACGTGTGCTGACCGCAATAGTTATGGTTTTCGCCGGATGCGCTCTACTGCCGATGCGATTGAGCAATGCTTTGTGAACTTAAGTCGCAAAAACTCGGCAGAATGGGTGCTGGAAGGGGATATTAAAGGGTGTTTTGACAACATCAGTCATGACTGGTTACTGGCCAATGTTCCATTGGATAAACAGGTACTCAGAAAATGGCTGAAATCGGGATTCATGGAATCCAACCGGTTGTTTCCGACCGAAGCTGGCACACCACAAGGCGGTATTATCTCGCCTGTGCTGGCGAATATGGCATTGGATGGATTGGAAGCGGTGTTAGAAGCTCATTTTGGGCAGAAGAACACCAAAGCCAGTTATAAAACCAAGGTCAATTATGTGCGTTATGCAGATGACTTCATCATCACTGGTATCTCGAAAGAGTTACTGGAGGAGAAGGTCAAACCACTGGTGGAGGCTTTTATGGCAACACGTGGGCTGCAACTGTCACCAGAGAAAACGGTGATAACGCATATTTCGGAAGGGTTCGATTTTCTTGGGCAAAACGTGCGTAAGTATCACGGTAAGATGTTAATCAAACCGAGCAAAAAGAACTTACGCGCTCACCTCCAGAAAATACGGGGCATAGTCAGAGGGAATCTGATGGCACGACAAGATGTGCTGATACATCAACTCAATCCGGTCATCCGAGGTTGGGCGAACTATCATCGTCATGTTGTAGCTAAAGAAACTTACAGCTATGTGGATTACAGGGTCTGGAAATTACTTTGGCGCTGGTGCTGTCGCAGGCACAAAAACCGCTATAAACGCTGGGTGAAGGATAAATACTTTCATACAGTGGGCAGTGAGCGTTGGGTATTTCAAGGTATTGATGCTGAAGGTCAGTTAGTTCGATTACGACACAGCAAAGATATCCCGATAAAGCGGCATATCAAGATAAGGGCGGAGGCGAACCCGTTCGACCCAAGCGATGAGTTGTACTTTGAACAGCGCCAAATTAGGCATTGGAAAGAGAACATACTTGGCGTGCGGAAATTGCGAACAATTTGGGAACGTCAAAACTATCGATGTGCGGTCTGCGGTCAGTTATTCGATGACGATGATGAAAGAGATATTCATCATATTGTCAGGAGAGTAGATGGTGGTGGAGACGAAATCGATAACTTGATAATGTTGCACCTTAATTGTCATCGGCTTTTACACCGTGGTGAGCTGTGATGTCGCTGGTCTGTGTGCAAGCACAGACTTATAAAGGCTTGAGCCGTATGCGGGGAAACTTGCACGTACGGTTCTTAGGGGGCGGTAGAACAGTAATGTTCTGCTGCTACCCGACATTCATCGCTCACCATAACTATCTGAAAAGGCTGGAGTTATCTCCGGCCTTTTCT
>CALAPG010000020.1 GCA_937889485.1 uncultured Moraxella sp.
CTTTGGACCTAGCCAGAGATGGTAAGGGCAGCGGTAAGGGACAAAGCCAATCCCAAGCGGGTGGCGCAGGCGGGGCTAATGCCTCAAATTATGTGGGTCAAGTGACAGCCATTATTGACTCGCATTGGAATGTGCCTGCCAACAGTAGCGGCAAATCACTGATAGCCTCTTTTTCTATTGCTGCCGATGGCACCATTAGCAACATCGTTATCAGAGGGGGCGGCGATGAAGCCTTTAAAGCCAGTCTTATGCAGGCGATTAGCCAGTCTAGTCCGTTACCTGCGCCACCAACAGGTGCCAGAACCATGACGGGCAACTTTAAAGCCGATTAATCGCATCAAATTATTTTACCACTTGCCAAACCAGTGCTATGATTTGACAATCATGCCACCAATTTTGCAGTGCCTACTTTAGCCTACTTATCTTGGACATCCATTACTAATGAAACAGTCTTTTTTAACCGCCCTTTTAATGGCAGTAGCCAGTACCTCCATTTGTCAGACAGTTTATGCAGACAATGTAGATTTTACCTTGGTCAAACAAGCCCCTCGCTCAGCCACACAAATAGCCATTGTACCGTTTGCTGGGGCGGAGAGTATCTCGGGCATTATTACCAATGATTTGACCAATCTGGGACAATTTTCTTTGGATAACAACTTACCAGAGCGTCCCCACAGTAGCGGCGAGGTTACCTTGCCCGTATGGCAGCACAATGGGGTACCCTATTTGGTGGTGGGCAGTACTCGTAGTAACCGCGGCAATGTAGAGATTAACTTTGAAGTGATTAATGTGGCATCTGGTGAGGTAATGCAGGGTGCGCAAACTATCACCACAAAAAACAATCCGCAAACACTTCGGATTGCAGGGCATAAGGTTGCCGATCGTATTTATGAAATTTTGACGGGTATTAAAGGAGATTTTTCTGGGCGTATCGCGTATGTGGTAGAAAGCGGCTCACCAAAAAATAGGGTATCAAAGCTTGTGGTCTCCGATGTGGACGGCTTTAATCCCCAAGTAGTTTATGAGCTAAATGGCACGATCAAATCACTAAATCCTTCTGCCAACAACCAGACATTTACTTTTCAAGTACAGCCCAATACCCTTGGCTACCCGCAGGTCTTGGCGGCAAATATTGTATCGGGCGGCATTAGTAATTTGACCAGTTTTAAAGCCATGAACCACGGGGCGTCGGTGAGTAAAGATGGTAAAGTGGTGTTTAGCAGTAGTTTTGAAGGGGGAGCGCCGCAGATTTATCTCTCGCAAGGGGGTAATCCTAGACGCTTGACCAATGACCCTGTGGGCGCTTATTTTCCAAGCTGGGCACCCGATGGACAGTCGTTTATTTATACCTCAGATAGAGCGGGTGGCAAAAAAGGCGGCAACAAAGGGCAACTGTTTCGTTATCAATTGGCAACAGGCACAGAGCAGCAATTAACGCGAGGTAGTCTCAACACAATGGGACGTATCAGCAATGATGGCAAAAAAATGTCGTATCTATCAGGCACAAATCAGGGGGTGGTAATGGATCTTGCCACAGGCTCAGTCACC
>CALAPG010000021.1 GCA_937889485.1 uncultured Moraxella sp.
CATAACAACTTGCACCTTTTGGGAAGCTATAATTAATGCCTTTAAAATAGTCACGATAATCATCTAAATCTGTGAAGATTCCCTGTACGGCTTTTGGTGCGTTTTGACCTTTACCGCTCAAGTCAATAGGCGTAAAAGTCAGCGTTTCACTTAGATTGGTATTAGGATAAGTGACTTGTAGGGAGTTGCCATCAACCGCCTTGATAAATGGTGCAAGCGTTTTAAGATTTTCTTTGTCCGCTAATTGGCTAAAATAACCCTTACCAATACGGTAGTCTGAATTTAAATTTTGGTATTGCCCTAGATATTGTTGATAAGTAGGCGTACCAACCACAGTGGATATGGTTTCACTAGCAGTGCCATTGCCCAAAACATAGTCTAATCGTCCCCAACCGCTTTTTGGCTGATTATCACCATGATAAATATCAAACACACTATAGTTTAATACGCCATTTTGGATAGGAGCATTTGCATTTGGGGGTGGATTAGACGTATCACCCGCATTGCTAGTGTTATCATCCGAACCCCCACAAGCGGTTAATACCAAGGCTGTGCAAAGTATCGTTGATGTAAAGATGGATTGCTTCATTTTTATTTTCCTTTTTTAAATCAGCAAAAAAATAAGTTAATACGACTAACCCATTCACCTCTTAACACCAATTTACCTTTGTGAAATATGAATTGACATTATTTTACAATTTAATCCATCATGCCAGGGGTTGGATTATCCAAAATCGTTTGGGTTTGTCTGGCGCGAAACGCGCTGATTTTTTGCCCCAAGGTATCATCACCAATTGCCAGCATTTGGGTAGCAAGTAGTCCTGCATTGGCTGCCCCTGCCGCACCGATGGCAAGCGTACCCACTGCCACCCCTTTTGGCATTTGCACGATGGATAACAGGCTATCCCAACCGCTCAGCATAGACGACTTGACAGGCACACCCAGTACAGGTAAATCCGTCTGAGATGCGCACATCCCAGGCAGATGCGCCGCGCCCCCTGCCCCTGCAATAATCACACACAGTCCGCGAGATTTGGCGGTTTTGGCATACTCAAATAGACGGTCGGGCGTGCGATGCGCCGATACCACTTCACATTCAAACGGCACCCCAAACTCTGCCAGCATTTGCGCGGCATGCTGCATGGTGTCCCAGTCAGATTGACTGCCCATGATAATACCGACTTTTGCTTGACCTTGTGGCGATGGGATGGGGGGTGGTAAAGTGGCGTTTGACATGCAAAATTCCTTGTGCCGTCTCAAAATGAAACAATCAAAATAAAAAACGTGCAATAAATGCACGACTAAGACTTAATATATCATGATTTTTTGTGATTGCACAACAAAATCTAAAGTACCACATTGTGTGGTAAAACTGCCTTATTTTCGCGGGCAAATTGCTGCTCACTTAGCATGGCAAGCTGGGTTTCGATGGTGTCGCACATCATGCCAAGCGGCAGTTCGTTCTCACCCATACCAAAGGGCTCGCTAATTTCATCCACAATTTCATTGAGTGCCATAAAGGTGTAGCCGATAAACGCCACCAAAAACGGCGTGACCCAACCAATGGTATTGCCCAGTCCAAACGGCAGCATAAAGCAATACAAATACACCGTGCGATGCAGCAGCACAAAGTAAGCAAACGGTATTGGCGTATTATTGATGCGCTCACAGCCTGCTTGGATATGGGCAATCTCGCCAACCGAGGTATCAAGGCTTTGCCACTGCCACGCGCTTATTTGCTGCCGCTTTTCCCAATCAGCAATCGTTTGCCCCATCCATTGGGTCAGCATCAGCGCATTAAACGGCTGACCGATAAAAAAATCCTGCTCATTATCTGACAAAATGCGCTGCAAGTTATGGGTGGTATCTTCGCCACGCAGCTGGTGGCGCAGACAATGCACAAAGGCAATGTGATGGCGTATAAACGCTTGTTTGTCTACCAAACTAACATTGTGCAAAGCCATAACTTGCCGCGCCACATTGCGGCTTAGCCACACCAGTGTGCCCCACAGTTTGCGCCCTTCCCAAAACCTATCATACGCCGCATTGTTACAAAACCCATGAAAAATCGCCAATGAGATACCCAACAAGGCAAAAACCGAGGGATTGAGCGGAATGGGGTGGCTAGCAATGTGAGTTTGGTACCAATAAATGAGCGAGGAAAAAATAAACAATAAAACTTGGGGAATAATTAACCGCTTAAAATACGAGCCTTGCATCACAAATAACAGTTTAAATGGCTCAATCGGACGTCTAATCATGAAGAACACTTATAAACAACAAGTCATTGAAAAATAAATAAAAAACTAACAAACAAACTGCACAAAATTATCCGCCGAAATCACAGGATTATCACTATCAAACTGATACGCAGTGAGATAACCATCTTTGGCGGCGGAATAATCCACGCAAACCACTTGCGCAGACAATGGCTCAGGCGTACCTGTCAACCAGTAATGCCCAACAAACACTGGCTTTTCGGTGGTTAAGCGAAAGTCTATCTTATCGGCAAGGGTATCGGCAGGAATACTCAACAGCTCTGAATGACTGGCTCTAGCAATATGGTGAATCGGTTGATGCGATAGCTGATGTTGCCACCATTTGACTCGCATTTTTTCCCGTTTGGTGCCTTCTTTATCATGAAAAAATAGCCCATGTGGCAGCGGCACTTCCACACCTTTGAGCAAGCGTTCTAATGCTTCAAACGCTTCTGTCCCCTCATACGATGTCAGCTGCAATGCGTTTTGGGTTAAACAGTTATCAACGGTTAATAGCGGCTGCACAACTGCCATGGCATTGCCGTCCCAACACGCATGGATAAAACACGCCTTATCTAGCTCAAGCCACAGCGGCAACTCATACAGGCGTTTGAGCCAAAACTGATGGAGCGGCGTGCCGAAACCGACTTCATCCATAAAGGCTTGATGCTGCATCACATTGCTAGGTTTGTCATGCGTGCGCAGATATTTGCCCTCAAAGCCTTGTCGCGGGTCTAACGTGGCAAATGCCAACGCGTTGTATTCATGATTGCCCATCACCGCGAGCGCTGCGCCTGCATCTAGCATAGCAAAAACTATTTCAAGAGTGGCAATCTGCTGGCGACCCCGATCAATCAAATCGCCAATGAAAACCGCTTGATGATTGGCAGGTGGCTCAAAAAACCTACCATTATGCACATAACCTAGCTCAGTAAGTAAACCAACCAATTTATCCGCTTGCCCATGCACATCACCAATCACATCATAAATCATACCGATTTCCTTAAAAAAAATTAGCCGCCCATACCCAAAAAGCGTGGGTGCATCAACGCATTAAAAAAATGCGGCACAATCGCAGGCTCTACCAAAATGGTAGCAAGCATGCCAAAAATCGCGCCCACCAAATGGGCAGAATGATTGATACCGCCACGCCCTTGCCCGTCTGCCCACACACTATAACCCACATACAATGCGGCAAAAATAATCGCAGGCACAGGAATAAAAAATACCAGCAAAGTGCTCCAAGGGTTCATCAACACATAACTAAAAACCACCGCCGACACCGCACCTGAGGCGCCAAGGCTGCTATAACGCGGGTTGTTTTTTTGTTTGAGATAAGTGGGAATAATCGCCACCACCAACGCCGCCAAATAAAACAACACAAAACCCATGCTACCAAGCTTTGCCATAAACAACCCTTGCACCGCGCCACCAAACGAGTACAACGTAAACATATTAAAGAATAAATGCATCCCATCGGCATGGATAAAGCCGTGGGTGACAAAGCGGTCAACCTGCCCACGCTGAATGGCAGGCGGATAAAAAATCAACCGCTGCATCAGCTGTGGTGATTGCCACGCCAACAAACTGACCACCACAGTAATCAGCACCAAAAAAAGAGTGTGGTTATAAAAAAGTGACATAATCGCCCCAGTTGCTCGCTGCGCAAATGCACAAACAAAATAGTTTTACATGGTTGCCAAAATTGTTACTACAGTAAATGGGTATCGCCAAACAGTCAATCCTAACCATGCAATCTTTGTCACTATTCTTGACAGCCATCGTACCCACAAAGCCGCCTCCGCACGGTTGACGCTCCCAAGTAGGTGACCGCCCAAACTCCCTTAGCTGAGCTTTCGCTTCCCCTCGCTGTTTACGCCTTTTTTACACTAGTAAAAAAACTATGCGCCCCAGTAACACAATATTTACGCAATCGTTACCGTAACATAACTGAAGGACTGCGTGTTTTAGTTTACTTTATTATTAAAGCGATCGTCACTGTTACCATGCATTTTATAGCCTCAGGCAACAAACTGCCCATTATAAAAGCCAGTGACGCAAGCTAAGAGCAGCCCCCAACAATCATGAAGATTTTTTTAATAATAACCCTGCTAATATTTTTAGACCATTGAGATAACAGGCACAGACAATAGCACGCCTTTTTACTCGGCAAGAACAAGATTGTTGGATAATTTTTATACCATTGGAGGAGAAAAACATGAATATTATAGAACACTTGACCCGTACGGTAACGCCAATTTTGCTTAACAACAGTACCGATGCCAACCGCTCATCTTTGCTAGAAAAGCTATACGCAATTTTGGTGGCGCGCTTTGCCGATGGTCATGTTTATAACGGCTTTGCCAGTGCCACCATCGCAGATAACGACACTGGATTTTTTGATCGATTGCTGCCAGATGCCAGCCACCGCACCACACTGGTTCAAGAGTTATCAAAACATTACAGCGTGCCTGAACAAGAAACCCAGTCATTGGTGAGCCGCGCTGCGCCCTTAGTGCTACGTGAGCTACGTACCTTGGCAGGCAACACCCCTGTTAATACATTCTTGGGTAGCCACCTTTCGTCTGTGGCATCCGTTATCCCTGCGTGGGCGTATACGTTTATCCCTGCTAGCGTGCTTGGTCTGATGAACATCAACGCTGCAGGCACCGCCCCTGTGGTAAAAACTACTACCCGCACCGAGGAACATTTGGTTGCTACCCCCAAGGAAGACAACGGTGGGCTCATGAAAACCCTATTACCCATCATCGGGCTACTAATTTTGGGTGCATTGGCTTGGGCACTACTCAAATCATGTAACAAAACTGAGCCTGTGGCTACACCCGTGGTGGCGTCTGCACCTGCCTCTACCACAGACGTTACGGCATCTAGCAGCACAGCAACTGTAGTGGCTTCAACCGTTACCATTGATACCAACACCAATACGGTTGCCAGTATGCCCACTGCCTCAGTGGCAGCGGTTAACACCACTGATACTTTGACAACTATTTCAACTACTGAGCCTTCTGTGGTATTTGAAAACGGACGTTTGAGCTTCTACTTTGTCACAGGCAAAGCAGACGTTGCAGGCAATGCTAAAGAAAAAGCCAATGATATTTTGGAAGCCGCCAAACAAGGCAAAAAAATCGGTATTAGTGGCTACACAGATAGCACAGGTAACGCTGCCCTCAATGCTAAGTTAGCAAAAGAGCGTGCCCAAGCGGTTAAATCATTCTTGGTAGCCAACGGCGTACCTGCCTCACAGCTTGAACTACGCAAGCCTGAAGATACCGTAGGCGCTGCTGGTAAAGATCAAGAGGGTCGCCGCGTTGATGCCTACATTGTAGATGACAATGCCATTCCTGTAAGCGTGGTGGCAAGCCCTGCCCAATAATCGGTGGTGCACGTGCCAGCCCTTACCAAAAATCCTGCCACGGGCAGGATTTTTTATACCCCACTGGCTTTTTGGCTAAAAAACCGCATCAAGGGCTTGATTTTACTCACCGCGCTCACCCCTTCGCTGCGTAGCTGCTGAATTGGGCGAAATTGATTGCCAAATAGCCAATTAATTCCCGAAAAACTGTGCATCATCATGGCGTTATTGGCGTAGCGCGCACGCTCATAGCGCTGTAATGTGGCATAACTTGCCCATAGCTTACTGCCTGAGCGTTGCCAATCTTTTTGCAAAATATCAGCCAATGCAATGACATCAAGCATGCCTAAATTTAGCCCCTGCCCTGCCAGCGGATGCACCCCATGCGCAGCATCGCCAATGAGTGCCAAATTGGGTTTGAGATCGGAAGAGC
>CALAPG010000022.1 GCA_937889485.1 uncultured Moraxella sp.
ATCAATTTGCAGCGCTCGCTACAAAATGGCTTATAAGGGTTATCTTGCCACTTAGTCAGTTGGCCGCAACGTGGACAGGGATATTGTTTGGGTGTCAAGATTGGCATCTCAGTCGATGATGTGTCAGACATAAGGATTCCTTGATTTAAAATGCGTAAGTTCTACTAATAAATAGCGAAAGATAAAATGTATCAAGCAAGGTATTGGGCAAAAAATTGGCTTATATTATACTACAGCCTTTGCCCCATGCGGCAACCAACTTAGAGTACCTGTTTAGAGTCACTATCATGTCGACACCTACATCTATGCCAACCCATCAATTTTCCCGCTTGTTTCAACAGGATAAAATCCGTCATCCGCGTGATTTTGTAGCGATGCCGGAAAGTTTTTGGCAGCAAGCGAATCTTTGCTTAGAGATTGGCGCGGGCAAGGGCAAGCATGCACTACAATTTGCGCATGCCAATCCAGAGATGCGGTTAATTGCCATTGAGCGCACCGCAGAAAAATTTGCGGCGATGCAAAAAATCGCCCAACAAGCCAATTTGCCTAATCTGACGGTCATTCATGCGGATGCGGTAGCTTGGGTAACCCATGCGATACCGGCAGCAGCATTGCGTAAGATTTTTATCTTATACCCAAACCCTGAGCCACACAACCCGAACCAACGTTGGCTCAATATGCCATTTTTTGAGTGGCTATTGTCACGATTACAGCCAAATGGGGAAATTATCTTGGCGAGTAACATCGAAAGTTACATCGATGAAGCAGAAGAGATGGCGCGCGATATTTGGCAGTTGCCTGTCACCAAATCACCCGTACCTGTCACCAGTGAGAGGACGCACTTTGAAACCAAATACTTAGCACGCGGTGAAAGCTGTTGGCAAATCGACATAAAAAAACCGCAAGGTTATCGTACGAGATTTGACCTTGCGGAATAATATACGCGTTATTAGCTAATCAGCTAACTACTCTGGTTTTAACTCAAGCGGCGTGGTTTGGGTATCATCAGCACGCACGACATAGGTTTTGGCGATTTTGTCATGTAAGCTTTGACGGTCTTTATTGGTGAGCATCATCACAAAGTCAATCGCCATGGCGACTATCCCAAAAACCGATAGTGAATACACGATAGATGTCATTAAGCTACGCATGATGATGAGGTTAAAAAAGGTTGGTATCGCATTCGTTTGTTTGTCTAACACGCGAATACCCATTACCATCTTGCCTAGGGTCTGACCACGGCGCATCAATAATAACATCTGAGCAAACAAGAGTCCCCAGACTAACAAGTTGGTCAATAACAAAATATGAGTCGGCACCACTGACAGCAACTCCATTTGTTGTGCTGACGTCAATGTGGTCTGTCCGGCCTCTGCCCATTGCTTGAGCTTGGCAAAGCTTGGGCTGTTGTATAACGCCAAAAATAGCGGCAATGAGGCTAATATCATTAAGCCAAAGTCAATCAATTTAGCGACAATACGACTACCAATGGTCGCTAAATCTAGTTGTTTCTCAGCATGGCTAATATCAAAGCCACGATTGGTCACTTTTTTTAGATTAACGGTTTTTTTGTCGCTGCCTTGCTGTGGATTTTGGTGGGGATTATTGGCATTGTATTTGTCCCACACACTTTCTTTGTCAGTCGGTGTCGTCGCTGTATCGGTGGTCTGACTTGGACGATTGTTAATAATATAATCAGGCTCATCGTTGTTTGCTGTCACAGCCTCAGCCGTGGTAGTAACCTTTGGTTGGTAAAATAGCTGACCGCCCGTCATTTCACCAACCGGTTGCCAATTCGCCATGCCTTCGTGCCACATTAAGTCCGTCAGCGAAATCTGTCCAGTTGCGAACATTTGGTTAAGTTGTTCTAAGGTATAAGGCCCAGCTTGCACGTTATTACGCGCCAAAAAAATATGCATAATGTAACTCAAAAAAATAAACGTTTGAAAGTATAGCCGTCTAAATTCACCTTAATACTTTAGCTGAATAATACAACAAACCCTTGTCTTACTATTTGCGCTTATTTGCGTTGTATTCATATGAATTTATTTGACTATAAAAGTAGGAATAGAATAGGGCAAATGTAACGTATTTTGGTGGTTTTTTCAATGCTAAACGGGTAACCGAAGGCTAAGTGCAGATAACCATTGGCCAAGAAAAAAGCCACATAGGGATGTGGCTTTTTCTCACAAGGATGTAAAGCTAATTAAAGCCTTAAGCTTGTTCTTGGGTATCATTTGCTAGGAAGAACCAAGTATCTAGCACCGAGTCAGGGTTTAGTGATACAGAGTCAATACCTTGTTCCATTAACCACATCGCTAGGTCGGGGTGGTCTGAAGGGCCTTGTCCACAAATACCAATATATTTGCCTTGGGCATTACAAGCATCAATTGCCATTTTTAGTAGTTTTTTGACAGCTGGGTCACGCTCATCAAATGATTGTGATACAATACCTGAGTCGCGGTCTAACCCTAGTGTTAACTGGGTCAAGTCATTTGAACCAATTGAGAAGCCATCAAAATATTGTAAAAAGTCTTCTGCTAATAGCGCGTTAGTAGGTAGCTCACACATCATGATGACGCGTAGACCATTTTCGCCACGTTTTAGACCGTTTTTCTCAAGTAGTTCAAGTACTTTTTCGGCTTCGCCTGTGGTACGCACAAACGGAATCATGATTTCAACATTGGTTAAGCCCATTTCGTCACGTACCCGTTTGAGCGCACGGCACTCAAGTTCAAAGCAGTCACGGAAATTTTCAGACACATAGCGGCTAGCGCCACGGAAACCAAGCATTGGGTTTTCTTCTGATGGCTCGTACAGTTTGCCGCCAATTAAGTTGGCGTATTCATTTGATTTAAAGTCTGACATGCGAACAATCACAGGCTTATCTTTAAATGCCACGGCAAGAGTAGAAATGCCTTCAACCAATTTATCAACATAAAAGTCAACAGGGGTTGCATAGCCTGCCATACGTTCTTGGATCGCTTGGACGATTTCGCGTGGTAGGGTATTCATGTTGAGTAGGGCTTTAGGATGCACGCCAATCATACGATTGATAATGAATTCTAAACGGGCAAGACCAATGCCTTCGTTTGGAATTTGGGCAAAACTAAAGGCACGGTCTGGGTTGCCTACGTTCATCATGATTTTAAAGGCAAGTTCTGGCATAGATTCAATGGAATTGTTTTGAACTTCAAAATCAAGCTGACCTTCATAGATATAACCTGTATCACCTTCAGCGCAAGAAACGGTGACGGCTTGACCATCACTTAGAAGGTCGGTGGCATTGCCACAACCTACGATGGCAGGTACGCCAAGCTCACGCGCAATAATTGCCGCGTGACAAGTACGGCCGCCACGGTTGGTAATGATGGCTGCCGCCCGTTTCATTACAGGTTCCCAGTCAGGGTCAGTCATGTCAGATACCAGTACGTCACCATCTTGTACTTTATCCATTTCATGGATGGAATTGACCACGCGTACAGTACCTGCACCGATACGTTGACCGATAGAACGACCCTCACAAATGACGTCGCCTTTTTCTTTTAATACATAGCGCTCCATCACGTTGTGATTTTCGCGGCTTTTCACCGTTTCGGGGCGCGCTTGAACGATAAATAATTTGCCGCTGTCACCGTCTTTTGCCCATTCGATGTCCATGGCATGACCGTAGTGTTTCTCAATAATCAGCGCTTGTTTGGCAAGTTCAAGAAGTTCTTCGTTGCTTAGAGCAAATTGGTTGCGTTCTGCTTTATCAACGGGTACAACTTTAACAGATTTACCTGCAGAGAAGGCATCTGCATAAATCATTTTTTGCTGTTTGCTACCTAAGTTGCGGCGAATGACCGCAGGTTTGCCGCTATTAAGTAGGCTTTTTGAAATATAATATTCGTCAGGGTTAACTGCACCTTGTACAACCATCTCGCCCAAACCGTAGCTTGCAGTGATAAATACGACTTCATCAAAGCCGCTTTCTGTATCAATGGTAAACATAACTCCAGAGGTGCCTGTCTCTGAACGTACCATGCGCTGGATACCTGCCGAAAGTGCAACGCCCGCATGCTCAAAGCCTTTGTGTACGCGGTAAGCAATGGCGCGGTCATTGTATAGCGAGGCAAAAACTTCTTTAATGGCAATCAAAATATTGTCGATGCCGCGGATATTTAGGAAGGTTTCTTGTTGACCAGCAAAAGAAGCGTCAGGTAAGTCTTCAGCAGTAGCCGATGAACGCACCGCAACTGCAATGTCTTCGCCTTGGCTCATTTCGGCAAAAGCTTGTCTAATTTCTTGCTCTAAGTCTTGCGGTAATTCTTGTGAAATAATCAAATCACGGATTTTTTTACCTGTGGTGGTAAGGGCATTAACGTCATTAACGTCCAAGCCTTGAAGCTCATCTTGAATTTTTTGCTGTAAACCCGTGTCGATGAGAAATTTGTTGAAAGCATCGGCGGTGGTTGCAAAGCCGCCAGGGACGCTAACGCCTAGGTCGGTCAGGTGGCTAATCATTTCGCCCAATGAGGCATTTTTACCGCCTACTTTGTCAATATCGTTTTTACCCAGTTTGTCGAGTGAGATAACTTGTGCGTTCAAGATGATAACTCCATGAAATAAAGATTATTTTGTTAAGATTATAACGGTATTTATAAAAAAATTCACCTGTAAAAATAGATTTTTTATCTGAAATACCGCTAATATCAGGACAATCCTAAAAAATTACCGCAAATTGCTACTTTACCTTCCTTAGCAAAGAAAAGCAGGAAAAACCTTAGCGCAATACGAGTCACTAAAATGTTATAATATGGCGCTAACAAAAAGAAATAAAGTAGGTGTTTTGTTAGATTAAAGCCATTAACTGACGTATAATATCAAACTCTTTACCTTGAAGACAAACTGCAAACACAGAAAAACTAGATTGACACCCGATAAAAAAAACAGGGTTTTTTTAATCGTTACGTCTTTTAGCACTCATTGGACAATAGATCATGACCATTCAGCAAATTAAAGCCACGATTCAAAATAAGGAAGCGCTTAGCCTAGAAAATTCACAATCTTTGCGTAGTGTGTTTTTTATTTCAGATGGTACGGCTATTACGTCTGAGACGCTGGGGCGTTCTATTTTAAGCCAATTTCCTAATGTGCCGTTTGAAACGCGGGTGATTCCTTATGTGGATACACTAGAACGCGCTGATGAGGCAGTTAATCAAATTAATTTGTCCCACCAGCGTGATGGCGTCAAACCACTGGTATTTGATACCATTGTTGACCCTGTCATTCGAGAGCGGATTAACGCTGCCGATGCCTTTAATTTGGATATCTATGAAGGGTTAATTAGTAAAATTGCAGATGAAATTATGGTGCAGCCCGCGCCGCACAGTGGTAATGCGCATGGCGACGTGGACTCAGAAAACTATAAATCTCGCATTGATGCGGTGCATTTTGCCTTAGATAATGATGACGGCGCGCGGACTACCCACTATGATGCGGCAGATATTATTTTGGTTGGGGTGTCTCGTTCGGGTAAAACGCCGACCTCGCTATATCTAGCGCTACAATTTGGTATTCGCGCGGCTAATTATCCTTTAACCGAAGATGACTTATTTGAGAATTCATTGCCAAAAGCACTGCAACCTTATAAAGACAAGTTGTTTGGACTGGTGATTGACACCGACCGTCTGGTAAAAATTCGTAACGAGCGCCGCGCGGGCAGCCGTTATGCAAGCTACCAGCAATGCCAGCAAGAATTGCGTGCTATTCAAGGCATTTATATCTCACAAGGTATTCCCAATATTGATGTATCTACCATGTCAATTGAAGAGATTGCAACACGTATTTTACAAATGACGGGGTTAAAACGCCGTATAGGTTAGCCATAAAACCAACTTGATACAACAACCTATCTCTATTCTATATAAAGTATAAAGTAGGGTATAACGCTTACATTTTTTAGCCTTGTGTGGGCAAATAGACAGCAGTTCACACAAGCGCCCTATGAGAATTAATCATGTCAAAAAAACGCATTAGCGACAAGCCAATAGGATCCATCAGTGTGAATAAAACCGACAACACCCCACCCACCACCTCCCAAACAATCACCATGCCAAACCAGCCTGCAACGGTATCGGCAGCAGTCAGCACACCTACATCGGCAAAGCACGCGCCGCGTACAGAAATTTCTGATTCGGATAAAAAAGCCAACACGGTTAGCATCAGTGAAGAAGATGACAAGCACAAAGCCTTTGATGACGCTTCGGTGCACTTTGACCTAATTAGCCCATTGGATAATACCCGTATTAATCTAAAACGCTGTAAGCTTACCGACGAGCATACCTACGAGTACGACGCGATTGTTATTGGCGCGGGGCCTGCGGGTGAAGCGGCTGCTATGAAGATTTCCAAAAGTGGGCAAAAAGTTGCCGTGATTGACCCGCGAAAACAAGTGGGTGGCAACTGCACCCATGTTGGTACTATCCCTAGCAAGGCGCTGCGTCAATCGGTATTTAATATCATTGGCAATCGCCGTGACCCTATCTTAAATCAAGGCATCGATTATCACCAAATCCCCCTCAACAAAGTACTTGCCAAAGCCCGTGAAGTGGTCAAAAACCAAGTGGAAACCCATACGCGTTTTTATGAACGCAACCAAATTGATCTCATTAACGGTTGGGCAAGCTTTAAAGATAGCCATACCATCCATGTGGATATGAGTGATGGCACCCAACAAGACATTACCTTTGATAAAGCCATTATTACCGTAGGTAGCCGCCCTTATCGCCCAGAACTACTGGATTTTAGTCATCCCCGTGTCTTTGATTCGGACAAGATCCTACAAATGGATTATGTGGTACAACGCATTATTATTTATGGTGCAGGCGTGATTGGCTGTGAATATGCGTCTATTTTTA
>CALAPG010000023.1 GCA_937889485.1 uncultured Moraxella sp.
CAGTCCCGCACACGGGGTGCTTGACCAGCCTTTTTGCGGGGCAGAGATGAGCACATCAATCCCGAGTGCTTTCATATCAAGCCAAACACAGCCTGAGGCGATACAGTCAATCACCAGTAAGCCGCCCACACTGTGAACCGCATCGGCAAGCGCTTTGATATAGTCATCAGGTAAAATCATCCCCGAGGCGGTTTCTACATGCGGGGCAAACACAATCGCAGGTTGCTGCGCCTTAATCGTAGCCACCGCAGTTTCAATGGCAACAGGCGCAAATGCTTGGTTAGGCGCGTGGTTGTCGGCAGTGTGAGCGGTCAGTACGGTAGTATCTTGGGTGATATTGCCTTTTTCAATAATTTGCGTCCAGCGATAACTAAACCAGCCATTACGAATGATCAAAACTTTTTGGTTAGTGGCTAATTGGCGCGCAACCGCCTCCATGCCATAAGTGCCCGCACCTGGTACAATCGCCACCGCATCCGCGTTATACACTTGTTTTAGGCTATTTGACAAATCATTCATCACCTGCTGAAATTTTTTTGACATGTGATTGAGTGAGCGATCAGTATAAACCACAGAATATTCTAATAATCCATCGGCATCAATATCTTGACGTAGGGCTGGCATGTGGCGCTCCTTAGAAGTTGCTAAAAACTTTAGTTTAGCAAATAAATCCACACGAAAAGCAAAAAAATTGTTAAGACGCTGTTATCAAACGGTTTATAGATATAACCCGCAGCAGTGTTTATATTTTTCGCCGCTCCCACACGGACAAGGCTGTTTTTGCGTTACGCTCATCTTAACCGTGGGGTCAAGAAAGTACCAACGCGGGGGGTTAGTTTTGCCAATTTTGACAAAACTAGACAGCTCATGGTGAGCCTCTACGCCCACAGCGCTAGTAAATAACGCGTTAAATTCCACTTGCGCGTGGCGTTTTCCCGATTTTGGTATATGGCGAATCACGGTAAGACCTGCCCAAGCGGTTTGCTGCGCCCAATTCAACAAAGACGCTCTATCCAATAGCGCTTGCTGAAAAGGGGCAGTGGTAGACACCACATAATCAATGTCGTGCATAACAAATGCCGTATAACGTGAGCGCATGAGTGCTTCAGCGGACTTGGCACAGGTGGGGTCCAAATGTAGCCGCTCACAGCAGTCTTGGTAGGGTAGCTTTGAGCCACAAGGGCAGTGAATTGGGGGTGTGTCAAAAATTGCCGTCGTCATATTATTGCCCTAAATATTGGGTAAGCGCATGCCCGTGGGCAAGAAATTTTTCTTTAAAATCAGCCAGCTGATTGGATCATTTAATGTTTGCCAAAACAACTTAAAAGGCGGGGCAAAAATAATCATCAACAGTAAAATCACATACAAGCCCACATACCACCACAGCTGCTGAACCCTAAAAAACTTCAATGCGGTACCAAACGATTTTTTGACACTAAGCCCAAACACATTAACACTATATGCCTCATCTAGCACCAAATGAACCAGGGCACCAAACAACAAAAATGCCCCCAAAAACCAACTAAATACCGCGCCATGCTTAAGCCAATAAAAGCTAGCGTACACCAAACCCATTGCCATAATCGCCAAATAGGGCACAGAATGGACAATACCGCGGTGCACAGTCAACTGGCTAAATAGATTAAACACCCCATAGCGCACGGTAAAATAAGTTAGCCCCCACGTGACACCAAGCTCAACCAATGACAAATAACTGGCAAACACAATCACCATAATAAAAGCGCTGAGTAAAGCAGCAACATTAAAACCCACCTTGGCAGGTACAGAATGATCAAGGTCGATATCGGGCAATAAACCGCCAATGGTACCCGTCATCACGCACCACAAAAATTCAGGCGCGGTGAGCATGCCCGCCTTATAAATGACAAGTCCCGTCACGCCACTGGCGACAAAAGCCACGCTAATATGGGTATTAAAATTTGCCATAGGTTGATGCCCCATTGATTTTAAAGTTTGGCACTTAGCTTGCAAATAGCGCTTGCCGATGGCGCTTACAGATTGCCACGCCGCTTAAGTATGGCACGAACCTGCCAAAAAGCATTGCCAAACCTAAAAAACAGCCAATAAAAAAGCCATTGTCTGATTAACAATGGCTTTTTATCGAATAAGTGGCGTCCCCACGGGGATTCGAACCCCGGTTACCGCCGTGAAAGGGCG
>CALAPG010000024.1 GCA_937889485.1 uncultured Moraxella sp.
GGTATTATATCGTGTGTTGAGCAGTTGCAAATCAGCGGCTCCGGCCGTATTTGTACGAATATGGTCCAGTACATTTACAAATACTTTGTCTGTCTGGCGATAAACTTTGGTCAGTTCGATGGAAACCAACTCTATTTCATTGAATACGCGTGCCGAAAAGAAGTAAGGAGTGGGGTAGAAACGGTTGATGATTTCTCGTTCATCGTTTTTGAGAACTGGTTCCAGTTGGTATACATCTCCCACTAAAAGAATTTGCTTTCCACCGAAGGGTTCGCGCATATTTTGTGAATACACGCGCAATATCTTGTCGATGAAATCAATAATATCTGCTCTCACCATAGATATTTCATCAATAATTAACACTTGGGTGCGCTGGATACGTTCGGCGACCACCGTACGTTTTTTGATACGGGCAATATCTTTGGCGGTCAATTCATTTAAAATACCCATACCTACCCAGCTATGAATGGTCATGCCATTCATGTGCGTGGCGGCAATACCTGTGCTGGCGGTCACCGCAACTGCTACCTCGCGCGCCCTCAAATAATGTAAATATTGATTAATGGTATAGGTTTTGCCTGCCCCTGCTGAGCCTGTCAAAAAGACGTTTTTGCCAGTTTTTAAAATATCGAGTGCGGTGGATTGCTTCATACGAGGTTATCAACAGCTTGTGATTAAGTAAAAATAAAATTAGTCTGCCAATTGCAGCAATGATTTTCTAGGCAAGTAACCAATATGTAAAAAATCTTCAGGCATAGATTGCTGTTCGGCAGGGGTCAACGGTGTGATTTGTAGCGCTGCAGTATCCGCCAGCAACGCTGCCACACAGTGCAGATCATCGATATCCAGCAGGTGTTTATCGTCTACATGGCTAGTCGCGGCACCGCTGATGCAACTGTCATCGTTTTCAAAACAATAATCTCGATAAAAATCGCTGGTTTTGACCGCGGCGGTGGCTTTTGCCATACTCTCGGCAACCACCAAGGTTTTATAATGAAACTCTTCAAATTGGTTGGGCAAATATCCCCCCAAATTAACAAAATATAGCTGCGGCTGCTGGGTGTGCTCGGTCGTGTCAACGCGCTCAGATGGCGGCGCGATGCCTATACGATAATCGCCAACACGCTGCACCTCACGCCAAGCATCAATGTGCCATTTGCCTTTGACTTCAGACCACGCTTGATCCACTAAAGCAACCATATCCGATAGACCATTGACCACGCCAAATACCACATCATGCTGTTCAATCAGCCGTCCTTTGGGTCTTGCGCCGATTTTTGCCATAATCAGTTTCATTTTTTTATTTTCCTTACAAAAAACCTGTTTTACCAATAAATGACTAAAACAGGTTGATTGTAAGGGGTTTAGCCACAGATTGGTAGCAATATTTGGCGGTGAGTGTGCCAATTATTGTATGATACCCATGCCCATTACGGATTTTTTTAGGGGAAAAAAGTATTTTTTTGCGCAGTTTTTGCGTAATTTGGTGGGTGGTGGTTAAAAAACTGGCTCAATCCTATTTAACTTATCATTTAACTGATGGGGGCGTCGTGAACACCTTTAAAATCAAGCATAGCAAGAGGGCGTAGCACGTATGCGATGCCTCTTAGCCTATTTTTTAGACCACGACTGTTTTTTACTGTTTAATTTTTACTGTTTAAATCGCGGCAATTTGGTACGCTCAAGTTGTAACAAAGCTTCTGGTATTTTGTCAATGGCGGTGGCAACCACTGCCTGCGCCGCTTGCGCTAGCCCAAGTTTTTGGGCGATGGTGGGTTTTTGGCGGGAGGCAAGGGCATAGACCTCGTTGTCCTGCATTTTGGCTAAAATATAGCTGTCTGATGTCTGCAGCTCATCGACCAAATGGCGCTTCATTGCGTCCTCGCCATACCAATGCTCGCCCGTTGCGACCTGTTCAATGTCAAGCGAGGGGCGGTATTTGGTGACAAAGTCTTTGAATAGTTGGTGGGTTTCTTCGAGTTCTTGCTGAAATTTTTGTTTGTCTGCTTCGCTGTTTTTACCCAGTACCGTCACGGTGCGTTTGTATTTGCCTGCGGTAAATACTTCAACGTCAATGTCATGTTTTTCAAGTAACTCATGAAAATTGGGTACTTGTGCCACTACGCCAATTGAACCCACCACCGCAAACGGCGCCGCCAAAATCTTGTCAGCGACACACGCCATCATATAGCCGCCACTGGCAGCCACTTTGTCAATACACACCGTCAAATAAAGCCCTGCCTCTTTAAGACGCGCCAATTGGGCAGCAGCAAGCCCATAGGCATGCACCATACCGCCCGATGACTCTAGGCGTACAATCACCTCATCACCTGCCTTAGCCACGGTCAATAACGTGCTAATTTCTTCTCTCAGCTGCTGCACTTCGGTGGCTTTGATATCGCCATAAAAGTCCAACACAAACGTGTGTTTGGGTAAGGCTTTAGTTTTAAATAAGCCAAACTTGGTTTTTTCATGGGTGGCTTTTTGCGTTAAGGTGTTTTTGAGCAAGGCTTTGACACTTTTTTTATCGCCTAATTGTAGTAATAATTGGGCTTTACGCTGGTCGTAGGCTTTGTTGAGATGGGTTACTTTCATTTCAATGGGGTGTTTGCTGTTTTGAAATAACATGGATTTTTCCTAAAAATTTTTACTAAAAAAGTGTCGGTAAACGTCAGTTTTGTCAAGTCATTCTTGTTTAAAGGATTGTTTAGAGTATATTGCGCTGTCGGTTGGTTTTTCAATGAACTCGGATAATTTTTTATGACAACCCAATGCGCCTAATCATGCCACCGTTTTTGGATAGGTTTCATCTTGTTAGCGGTTGTTAAATTGCCCCAAACAAG